>DUUU01000611.1 GCA_012841485.1 Armatimonadota bacterium | reverse complement strand
GCAGCATTTGGGCGGGGGTGTCATCCTGGTGACCGGCGGCGGCATCGGCCGGCCCATCGATGAGATCATGCTCAACCGCTGCCTCTTCGCCGCGCACGGTGTGCCCGTGATCGGGGTGATCATCAACCGCGCGATTCCCGAGAAGCTGGAGATGATCCGCGACTATGCCGGCCGTGGCCTGGCGCGCCTCGGCGTCGATCTCCTCGGGGTGATCCCCCACCAGGCGCGTCTCTCCAACCCCACGGTGCGCCAGGTCGTGGATGGTCTGAAAGGTCGGATCCTCAACGGCGGCGATTCCCTGGATCATAAGGTCGAGCGCTGCGTGATCGGCACCATGTCGCCTCATACGGCGCTCGATCACTTCGCCCCCGGTGTCCTGGCCATCCTTCCTGGGGATCGCGAGGATCTGCTCCTTGCTGCCATGAGTTCTTGTGTCATGGGCGAGAGACAGGCCTATTGTGTCTCTGGCATTGTACTCACGCGCGGCATTCTCCCGCATGCCACCGTGATGCGCCTAGTGAAGCGCACCCAGATTCCCGTGGTGCTCGTGGATGATGAGAGCTATGCGGTCGTCTCTAGAATCCGCGACCTCACCGTCAAGATGCAGCCGGGCGATACCGAGACGATCCAGCTTGCGCAGCGCCTGGTTGAGGAGCACGTCGATATCGATCGCGTACTGGCTGCTGCCATCCCATAGCACGCCGGGATGCGGGCGCCGTCTCGCCTCCCCGGTCGCGGCCCACGCGAAGAAGGACACCCCGACTTCTCCGGGGAATCATCCCTCGTTGTGAAAGGAGAAGCCAATGACACCGAGAGCACGTGTGGAGGCCGCCCTGCGGGGTGAGATGCCGGACAAGGTGCCCTTTACCGTCTATGAGCGCAAGATCCCCCAGTGCACCATCGAACGGCAGCTTCGCAACGAGGGCCTCTGCATCGTTGTGCGGACGGTGCCGGTGGTACGCACGATTACGCCCAACGTCACCGTGGAGAGCCACATCTTCACCCAGGACGGGGTGCGCTATACCCGCACGATCTACCATACGCCAGTCGGCGATTTGAGCACGCTGACGCGGCCGGCGGGGTTCACGTCGTGGCATGTGGAGAAGATCTTCAAGACGCCCGATGACTATAAGCCGCTCCTCTTCCTAATCCAGGACCGGCAGTATCTGCCCAACTACGCCGCCTTCGAACGGGCCCAGGCCGATTTTGGCGAGGATGGCTTTTTCCGAGGCGCAGTGGGCTCTACGCCACTGCACGAGATCATGATCACGATGATGGGGGTGGAGACCTTCGCCATCGAATGGGTCGAGCGCCGTGACGAGATCATGAAGCTGTATGACGCCCTCGTGGAGAAGCTGCGGAGTCTCTACCCCCTGCTTGCCGACTCGCCAGCGCTTGCCTTCAACTACGGCGGCAACGAGACGGCCGATGTGATGGGCCGCGAGCGTTTTGAGAAGTACGTGGCGCCTCACTACGATGAGGCCGCCGAGGTCCTCCACAAGAAGGGCAAGCTCCTGGGCGCGCACCTCGATGGGAATAACCGCGTCTGGGCAGACATCGTCGCCCGGTCCGGACTCGACTATGTCGAGGCGTTTACTCCCGCGCCGGACACCGATATGAGCATGGCCGATGCACGCGAGGTGTGGGCGGACAAAGTCCTCTGGATCAACTACCCCTCCTCGGTACACCTCTCCTCAATCGAGACCATCGAGGAGGTGACGCGGCAGATCCTGCGCGATGCCGCTCCCGGCGACCGCCTTCTCGTCGGCATCACCGAGGATGTGCCCGAGGATCGATGGCGGGAGAATTTCCTGGCGATCTCGCGGGTGCTCGATACCGATGGCCGGACGCCCGTCGCGGCATCATGAGGCGAGGCCCCGCGCGATGATAGCGGGCGATAGGATCACCGAGACCTGTCCCTATCCGGTAGACCGCAGGGACCTGGGGTGGCCCGAAACACCACCCCAGGGCCCCTGCTACTTCTCCTCTTCTTCCTCCTCATACTCCTCGTACCAGCCCTCCGGTCCAGCGCTCGACTGGAGGTGAGTGGCAAATTCGAGGAGTGCCACAGCCGCTTCGACGCGAGTTTCGCCTTCCTGCTTCTCGTCGTTGGCGACCTGGCGCAGCACCTTCACCGCGTCGCCAATCGCCCCCTGGAATTCCTGCGCATCGAGCTCGACCATCATCTCAAGACTCCTTATTTCGTTCCCCTGCCCAGGGATCACGGCGCCGCCGTGATCCGGATCTCCCGCGTATCCTGAAGTGGCACCTCCAGCGCATGGGTCACCCTGCCGATGAGGGTATAGGTCCCTGGCGGCACGCGCGCGCCGCTGTTGTCTGTCCCGTCCCATCGCACGGTAAACCCGCGCATCTCGTTTGGCAAGAGCACCAACTGCGTCAATGCCTGCGTGAACGCCCGGCCCTGTGACCAGCGCCAGACCTCCTGGCCATCGCGCTGGACGATGAAATCGAAGAGCTGGCCGGTGCGCATCTGCAGGCGCACCGTTTCATCCCCCGTGTTTCGAATACTGAGCGTCAACTCGATAGGCGCGCCCGCCGGATACTCCGTTTGCGGCGTGCTCAGGCCCACCTCCACCGACTGTTGGATTTGCGCTGCCGGCGTTGGCTGTGGCAGCTCCTGCGGGCTGGCCGGCGCGGCAGGCTGGTCCACGGTGCGAATGTAGATCGTGCGCGCCTGCGGATCCCAACGCACGTCGGCGCCGAACGCCTCGGCCACGACGCGCAATGGGACCATCGTGCGCCCCTGGATCACCTGCACCGGCACGTGCGTTCGGATGCTGCGGTTGCCGGCAACGAGCGTCTCCGCGCCCGCCTGCACGACAACGCGCTGCCCCTCGTAATCGATCACCGCCTCGCGCCCGGCGGGCTGCCAGGTGAGGTTCGCGCCTAGCGCCTGAGCGATAAACCGGATGGGGACGAGCGTGGTCCCCTGGATGATGCGCGGGGCGATATCCGTCTGCACCATCCGCCCGTTGACCACCAGGCGGGGAGGGTTCTGCGACGCTGGCGCGCGCGCTTGCGATGGTGTTTCCGCGGCAGCCGATGCAATCCAAGTAGCCGCCGCGAGGATCAGAACCCAACTGACTGCTCTCATGACCACAACGTTCCCCCTCCTAACCACGAGCCAAACGGCGCGCGCCTTCAACGCGGCATCCCGATACAATGCCAGGACGCGACAGCTCGCGGGCGCGTTTCCGGCGAGCGAGGGACGCCCATTGTTCCAGGGAAGGAAAGGGGAGGGTGACCGCGAAGATCGCAGCACCTCTGTTTGTCCTGCCCCTGGCGTGTGCCGTGGTAGCGCCTCTGGTGCGAAGCCGGGCGGAGGCCGCGGCAGCCGGGCTGTCGTGCCGCTTCCGTTCAGATGAAGTGGAGGTTCGCGGGGGCGGCACTCGGGCTCGCTTTCACTCGTTCGTCTTGGCGGCAGGACCGAGCGCCCGGCGGCCGGCCTCGCGGAGGTAGGGGATGAGCGCCTCGAACTCCTCCCTGCGTTCCTCGCTGAAGATGATCACGTAGATGCTGAGGCACTCCTCGTTAAAGCAGAGGAAGATGGCGGCATCCAGCGGGGGCAGCTCGTGCGGGCTGGTGCCCTCCAGACCCGCGGCTGAGGCGCCGCCGGCGGGGAAGGGGATGAGGAAGGTCGTCCCGGAGCAGCGCGGGCACGCCGCCAGCTCCTCGAGCGTCAGCTCCCACACCTCGCGCGAGTAGGGCGCGCGTATCGCCTTGAACGCTGTCCATTCCATCGAGACCCCCTGGCGTGATACACCGGCACGCGCCGGCGGCATCTGTCCCCCTCGCGCAATTCCACGGGGCCGGCGCCGCTCCCCGCGCGCGTGGCGCGCTAGGCGCCCCAGAACGAGTATGTCTCCACTCCCAGGACGATGCCAATCAAGCTCCAGAGGCAGCCCATCATGATGTCGCCCAGGATGAGGCCCAGGAAGAAGGGGAGGAGCGTCCGGTAGAGCCGCAGCCCGCCCCACTTCAGGATACTCCCCTTGGCAATCCACGCGATCAGCATCGGCATCCAGACCAGGTTCATTGACCACGACCCGGAGATGGCATACCCGATGGGGTGGAAGGGCCACCAGAGGAAGCGCATCCGCATCGCCGAGAGCGCGGTGCAGCAGACCATGCCGTAGAGCATGGCCCAGCGGTCCATCATCTGCGCGGGCACCGGCGCGGAGATCTGGCTTTGCAGCCGCCCGAAGATCTGGTTTCCATAGCTGTAGCCCGACCAGAACTTGCCCGCCGTGCCCAGCGAATACCCCAGGTGCAGATAGGCCCAGATCGAGGCGACCATCCCCACGATTCCGGCCAGGAGCAGCGCCTTCACCATGCCCCGGCTATCGAATCCGGTGACCTGCGCCATCTTCAACCCCTCCATCTGCACCGGCATCGGGTTCGAGCGGTAGGCGCGGTTGAACCAGTAGAGGAGCGCGATCATCGAGAGGTCCTGGGGACGCGCGCCGACGGTCCCCAGCGCCGCGGGGATCATCACATCGGGACTGACGCCGTGGAAGTCATGCACCGGCGGACCCAGCTCGGCGCGGATGCGCGTGATGACGAAGGAGATCGCCAGGTACAGGAGCATGAAGCCGACGGCGATTCCCCACGACATTCCGGCGAGCCGGCAGAAGAGCACCAGGAGCACAACGCCGATTCCGATGCTCGTGATCGCCGCCCGATAGGAGACGGCCTCCTGCAAGTTGCTCAACTCCGAGGGCTTTCCTCGGGCGGCCAGCCACACCTGGCGCAGGTAGCCGCGCGAGGTCCAGATCAGAGCGATTGCCAGGCCGATCAGCGCGCCGAAGACCTGCTGATCAATGAAGGGGAAGCGCGGCGTCGCGTCCCATGCCATGGCGTTGGAGAGGACCTTCTGCGCCTTCCAGTAGAAGTAGAAGAACCAGCACGAAAAGAGCAGATCGACGGGCAGCAGGAAGCAGAGCCCGATGCAGAAGGGATAGAAGGTGACCGGCGTCCAGCCCACGGCATACCACGGCTTCGACTGGAGTATGCGCTGCAGGAAGTCGTGCTGGCCCACGTTGAGGTGTGGCAGCGAAGGATAGAAGAGCGCGAGCCCATTCACGAGGCTGATCACGAACGCGGGCACAAACCCTGCCCACATGAGGCGGTTGCGGAAGAGCGGCAACCCCGGGGTTGCCAGCTCTAGGGGAAGCACCACGATTGGGAAGGTGAGGCGTTCGCGCGCCATCCACTGCTGCCGGAAGACCACGTTCATGCAGAGCATGATCCAGAGGAGCACTACGGCGAAGCCGGTCCAGGCCAGCGCCGGCACCACCCAGGCGCGCAGATTCGACCACTGGTACAGGGACGAGTAGCCGGAGTAGTAGCCCTTCAGGGCGTCCGTGTCCTGCACGGTGAGCCACTTCGGCAGGTGGCCGAGAAAGAGGTCGGCCCAGGCGTTCTCGGGACGCGCGAAGAAGGCGGCGTGCCCGATGATCTGCATCAGCACCTGCACGAAATCCATGCCGCACAGGCCGGAAGCGAGGGCGACCATCGCGTAGGTGACGAGCAGCTCCGCAGGGCTGAATGCCCTCTTGGGGCTACGCCGGGCGATGGCGGCGTTGATGAGCGCGAGGAGAACCAGCACGAAGAGCGCGTTGGCAAAGAGGGAGATGCTGGTGACGTAGGGGCCCTTGCGCACCCGCTCCATCTGGATGATCCAGTAGCAGTTGGGCGGGATGAGCAGCAGCCCGAGCAGTATCGAACGCGCGGTCAGACGAGCCTTGGGGGAGTCGCTCATGCCTCCCCCTCGTCGTCCTCTGGCTTCAGCAGCGACCAGGAGACCGTGGCGCGCACCGAATCCTCGACGAACTCGGTGATCAGCTCCTCGCGCGCCAACACTTCATCCTGCCGCTCCATCGCCGCGATCTCCTTGCGCAGCTTCTCCTGCTCTTGCGGATCCTGCGATTGCTCCAGCGCAGCTCGGGTTCCCTCCAGGCGCCTTGCCAGCGCCGCGCGTAGCTCCGCCAGGTAGGTGGCACGCGGGCGCTCGCCCAGGAACTCGTCGATCGTTTCCTCTACTTCATCGCGTTCCGGCGGCATCTCAACTCCCACCCTCTCCCCAATGTCAGGGTTCCTTGCCGCCAGATTCTTCCAGTAGAGGGCGGTGTATTCCTGCCCTGGCCTGCTCTGGCGCCGGCCAGGGAATCACAAACGCGGGCGGGGGAGTCCGGAGGAAACGGAGCGTTCTCCGCTTTGAGAGGAGCCGGCACAAGAGTTCAGGAGGGTCACGGGCGGGCGCAGAGAGAGGCGCCCTCACGGGGGTGGGTCCTGCGCGCCGCACCACGCGGTATCGGGCTCCTCTCCGCCCCGGCCCGCCTTCTGCTCTCCCGGTATGGGCTGGATCTTGGATCGGGATAGAGCACACGCGGGGGGCTTACCTGCGGACAAACTGCTCCAGACCCAGGATCGCCAGGTAGACCAGCAGGAAAGTGATGGCGAGGGCCGCCCCTTGCCAGCTGCCACCGACCGCGTGATAGAGTACCAATGCCGCCGCACCCATCAGCACAACCCGGATCTCTATCGGCCATCTCATCGCCGTTCTCCCTCGCGCGCTGTCGTCTTGTCTCGGCTCGCCGGCCATCTACACCTCCTCGGCAGCGCGTGCCGCCTGTCCGAACGCGAGTTTAGCCGCTGGCACCGGTGATCAAACGCGCCACGGGGCGGATTAGCGGTTGCCACCATCCCACCACCGGCAGGGAATGCCGCTCCCCAGGTGTAACCAGACTCGGTAAGGGGGTCCCATGATGGTCAAGCACTGCGCAGCGCTTCTCTTCTTCCTCTCTATCGTCGGGGCGGGCGCCGACGCCTGGCATCACCCGCTCTACCTGGGCAACGGTGAGTTATGGCGGCAGCGAATTCCGGTGACCCTCCGCAACGAGATGGATCGCGAAGCCGCCGGCGACCCCGTCTCTGTGTCCGTGGGCAAGGGCCATGGCGAGGCGGATCTGGCCGGCGTCCCCGTCTCTCAGATCCGCGTCTGCAACGCTCGGGGACAGGAGATGCTCTTTGCGGTTTCCGGCCCCACCGGCGCGCTGATTACCCGGGGCCCGGTGCCTGCCGGGGGCACGCTGAGTCTTCCCGCTGAGTGTCCGGCGCGCGGGACGGCAAAGTACTACATCTACTTCGACAACCCGACGGCCTGGGACGTGCCCGATTTCCTGAGCGCTGCAGTGGGCGTGCGCAACGGGAGCGTCGAGGAGGGTACTGGGAACACGCCGGCACACTGGGACCACGACCCGCAGGATCCCCTGCACCAGCTCTTCTGGACCACGGAGAACCCCCGCTCCGGGAAGCGTTGCCTCAAGACGGTGGTCTCCGAAGGCGCCGAGCCGACCTGGATCGCCACCCGGCAGCGCGGCATCCACCTCGTTGGCGGCGCGAAGTACGTGATGCGCGCATGGGTGAAGGCGCAGAACGTGCGTGGTTTCGCCGGCTGGTACATCCACGTTGGCAACAGCCAGAACCCGATGATCCTCTCGCCGATGCTCCGGGGCGGAGAGGGGACCTACGATTGGAGAGAGGTGACCGCGGAGTTTACCGCACCCGAGGAGGCAAACCGTGCCACTCTGGGCACCGTGCTGCGCGGCACCGGCACCGCCTGGTTTGATGACGTGACCCTGGAGTGCGCGGAGAAGCCGCGCCTTCTGGCGCGCGCCTCCAAGCCGGAACGCCTCTCCTTGCGCCGCATCGGCGCCTCCGCGAAGTGGTTCGACGAGAATCCGCGGGACGATATCACCTGGAGCCATCGCGTGCCGATCCGCGTGCGCAACTTCTCGGGTGACGCGCGCGATGCCCACCTCGTCTACGTGGATCTCTCCGGCCTCATGGCCCGGCTGCGGGGCAAGATGCGCCCCGAGGCGATCCGCGTCACCGATGGCGACCGCGTCGTGGCCCACTACCCCCTCGGAGAGGGGCTTCTCGTCGAGGCTGGGGTTCCGGCGCAAAGCGAGCGCACCTACTATCTCTACCTCTCCACGGATTTGCGCATTCAGCCGGGCACCACGGCCGGCTATGACGCGCTTCTGGAGAGTCCGCGCAACCTCGCGCGCAACGCCAGCTTCGAGAAGGGCACTGCGCTCCCCGACGAATGGCCCGGCGGCGCCGAGGGCGAGCGTCCTGCCGGCACGGAGATGGGCCTGGATGAGGGCGGCCTCTTTGGGAAACGGTGTGCCCGCCTGCACATTCCGCACGACGCGAAGCTGGCCTGGACCGGCTGGCGCCAGGATGTGCCCGTGAAACCAGGACGCACCTACCTCTACGCCGCCTGGCTGAAGACGCGCGATATCCGCAACGGCTCGGTGCAGCTTCATGCCCATTACCGAAACATGGCTGGGGAGCACTGCGAGAGCCAAAAGTTCGCCGGCACCGGACCGGCACTCACCGGGACGAAGGAGTGGACCTCTCTCTCCGGCATGTTCATGATGCCGGAGGATATCGCCAACTTCCAGCTTCACCTGACCATGCTAGCGAGCGGCACCGTCTGGCACGATGGTGTCCTTCTCGCCGAGGTCACCCCGGGCGAGGTCGGTGCCCTTGAAGCCCGCAAGGCCACCGCGACCACGCGCCTTGCCGTGTGGCCAGTGAACCCCTTGGTCAAGGTCTTTCGGGAGGACGTGCCCCCGCCGGCGCCCGCTCCGGCGCGCGTCTCTGCCGCCCGGAACGAGAAGGAGCCGCTGCAGCTGGCTGTGCGCGGGCCCGCCGCGCTCAAGGGCGTTCGGATCGAGGTGACGCCTCCTGTCCACCGCACCGGCGCCCGCCTGCCCGCGCCCGAAGTGGCCGTCGTGGGCTACGTGCCCATCGACCACAAGACGAGCTACTATAGCAGCAACACGCCAGAGTGGCACCGCAAGTACCCCACCAACGCCGGTGCCTCGGATGGCTGGGCCGGCATGTGGCCCGACCCGCTCTTCCCGCGCAGCGTGTTCGATCTGGAGCCGAACAAGACCCAGCCGTTCTGGATCACCGTCTCGGTGCCCCAGGAGGCCGCTCCTGGCGATTACACCGGGGAGGTCCGGCTGATTGTCGGCGGGAAGCGGATTGCCACGGTGCCCTTCACCGTTCATGTGTGGAGTTTCACCCTCCCGGATGAGCAACACGTCGCTGCCGTCTATGACGTGCGCCGCGGGCCCATGTGGACAACGCCCGGCAAGAGCGCGGACGAGGAGCGGCGCGAGTTCTGGAAGTTCATGGCCGAGCGCCGCCTCTGCCCCGATAAGATCCTTCCCGACCCGGTGATCCGCTATGAGAATGGCCGGGTGATCACCGACTTCACCGAGTACGACAAGGCGGCGGAGTACTACTTCAACGTCCTGAAGCTGCCCACGTCGTACATGCCGTCGCAGTTCACCCTGTTTGGATGGGGACATCCGCCCGCCGCGAAGCATGGCGAGAAGCCGTATGAGGGCAACTACCCGTACGAAGGCGTGGACCGGCGGAAACTCCGGCCCGAGTACAAGCGCGCCTACCAGGCCTGCCTGAAAGCCTACTGGGAGCACGTGAAGGCGAAGGGATGGCATAGGAAGCTCGTCCTCTACATCTCGGATGAGCCCTATTACTCCCGCCCGGAGATCATCGCGCAGATGCAGGCGCTGTGCGAGATGATCCGCGAGGTCGACCCCGAGATCCCGATCTATTGCAGCACGTGGCATCATGTGCCGGAGTGGGACGGCTATCTCTCTCTGTGGGGCATCGGCCACTACGGCATCGTGAAGCCGGAGAAGATCGCCGAGCTGCGCCAGGCCGGCACGCGGGTTCGCTGGACGACCGACGGCCAGATGTGCACCGATACGCCCTACTGCGCTGTCGAGCGCCTCCTGCCGCACTACTGCTTCCAGTACGATGTGGAAGCCTACGAGTTCTGGGGCATCGACTGGCTCACCTACGATCCCTACCAGTTTGGCTGGCATCGCTACATCCATCAGAGCGGCGAGCCGGGACAGGCTACCTGGGTGCGCTACCCTAACGGCGATGGCTACCTCGCCTATCCTGGAGGGCTGATCGGCGTGGAAGGTCCGGTGACCTCAGTGCGCCTGGAGCAGGCCCGAGAAGGCGTGGAGGACTACGAGTACCTCTATCTGCTGCGAGAGCTGGTGGGCAAGGCGGATCCAGCGGCAAAGGGAGTCTCCGCCGCGAAGAAGGCCCTGGCCGAGGCCCGCTCGCTCGTGACGATCCCGAGCGCCGGCGGGCGCTACTCCACCAAGATCCTCCCCGACCCGGATGCCTTGCTCGCCGTGCGCGAGGCCGTGGCAAGAGCAATCGAAGGGCTGGCGAGGTAGCACGATGGCGGTGCCCGATAACTGGTTTACCCAGCTGCATGATTTCATCTACGTGAAGGAAGAAGAGGGGAGCGACGCGGAGGCAGAGTGCATTCTCCGCTTGCTGCGGCTGCGCCCGGGCGACCGGGTGCTCGATGCCCCCAGCGCCGCGGGACGCATCGCCGTGCGTCTTGCGCGCGCCGGCTGCCAGGTGACCGCGGTGGATATCAACCACGACTATCTGACGCGCGCCCGCGACCGCTTCCAGGCCGAAGGCCTGGCGGGTGAATTCTGCCAGGCGGATCTGCGCCGCCTCCCCTTCCGGGAAGGCTTCGACGCGGTCTGCAACTGGTGGTCCAGCTTCGGCTACTTCTCCGACGCGGAGAACCTGCAGGTGCTGCGTGGGATGGTGGCCGCGCTGCGCCCGGGCGGCCGCCTCATCATCGAGCAGCCGAACCGGCACTCTGTCCTCCGCCGCCTCCGGCCGGTGATGACCGAGGGCGATTGGGTCCTGCTCACCGCCTGGAACGCCCGCCATCAGCGCCTGGAATCGCTGTGGGTCCACGAGGAAGAAGGCCGCGAAGAGCACTACCCCATGTCGATACGCTGGTACACCTGGGCGCAATTTCGCGCCCTTTTCCGGAAGGCCGGCCTCACCCTCCAAGCGGCCTACGGCGACCATGACGGGGGTGATTACACCCCCTCTTCGCGCCGGCTCATCGTCGTCGGCCGAAAAGAGTGACGGCGCCAGGAGAGAGCGGAGCCGCGTGCGCCTCCCTCGCGCACGGTGGGGGAGGGCGCCCGGACGCAGTCCGGCACAGGAAACGGCGCGTGATGCCGCGAAGGGATGGAGCAACGCGAAGCCCTCTCGTGGCCCGGCTGCCCGCGCCTCGCGAGTGTTTCTCGTCGGGAGGTGACGGCCATGACCTTCTCGCACTCGCTCGCCGTTTTGCTGCTACTTATCGCTGCCGCGGTGCCCGCAATGCCGGCCCCGGCAGCCCCGGTGACGCTTCAGTCTGGTGATTGGAACGCGACGCTGGGGCCCACGGGCCTCGCTCTTACCCATCGCGGCGAGGCGATCTCGGGGGGCTCCTATTTTCACGTCTTTGCCCCGGAATATCAAGGAGCGGTCTTCAGCTCCACCGAGGCGTGGAGGCGAGGGACCGTGGAGGTCTCTCCCGATGGCCGGATGGCGACCCTCACCGCCCGGCTTCCGAACGGTCCCTTCTCCTACCGGGTGGAGCTGGTCGGGGACACCGCGCGGATCACGATCCGGCTCTCTGTGAACGAGGGCGTTCCGGTAGGACCGGTGGAGTGCTCTCTCTTGCAGATCCCGGAACCACTCGTCAAAGAGGGCGTGATCGAGGTGTGGAACGCCGCGGGCCTGATCACCCATCGCGAGCCTGTTCCGGCGACGCCGGTGCGCGGCGGCCTGGCGCCATCGGGCCAGGGGTTCACGCTCAAGACGCCGGCGCGCAAGATCGTCGTCGAGGCGCTCGACTTCGGCAGCGTCTACCCCTTTGATGCCCGTCATGAACGCTACGCCGCCCGGCGCGGCGTATGGCCTTTCAGCTCGCCTCCGGCGCGCGCCGGGAGCGAGACCGTCGCGAGGTTCCTCATCCGCGTGGAGCCGCCGGATCCGCCGCGCGCTGCGGGCCGGATCACTCTCGCGCCGCGAGCGGTCGCGTCCGCGATCCTCACCGG
>DUUU01000610.1 GCA_012841485.1 Armatimonadota bacterium | reverse complement strand
TGTCGGCCCACAGGTTCTCTAGGCCGCGAATGAAATGGGCCCGCTCGTAGAGCGAGATGCCGCTTCCCATCAGGAAACGGTCGCCCGCGCGCTCGCGCGCCCCCTCCAAGTGGGTCCACCGCCGGGCCTCAGTGATGTCGGGGATCGGCAGGCGGTCGAAGTCGGCCCACTCCTTCAGGGCCGGCTCGGCCACCTCTCCCAGATTCGAGATGCCGATATTCTGCCACATGGCGCCCCACTCATCCTTGCCGCTCCTGGGGCGGGCGTCTGGCGAGGGGCTCATGCCTACCCCCGCGAAATCCGACCCGTACGGGGTAGGGAAATCGCGTGCCAGACGGCCGGGCCGCTGGAACTTCACGGTCCGAATGACCACCTCACGTCCGCTCATCTCATCGCCTTTCTTCGAGGGGCCGGACTGCCGCGCAGTCTACCTGGCGCGCGGGTTCTCTCCCTCGGTCCCTCCACCTCGGGGGATGCTTGCCGGTCCCCCATAGCGCCACATGATGTAGCCGAAACCGAGGGCCATCACCACGGTCGCCAGGATGCTGGCCTCGGGCCCGAACGGTCCGCCGGAGAGTGAGTGTGGGAGGCCCAGGTGCGTTCGTATGAGGCCAGGAATGCCCAAGCCGCTGATCGGCATGCCGAGCAGCGTGCCCTGGGTGAAGTTCCACGCGAAGTGAAGCCCAAACGGAAACCACAGGCTGCCGGACTGGAGGTAGGCGTAGCCCATCAGCACGCCCATCACGGCGATGTTCACCAGCGCGAGCGCATCCCGATCCGGGTTAGAGAGGTGGAAGATGGCGAAGATCGCCGCCGAGAGGGCGAGCGCGGCCCTTCCGCCCCAGGCCTGCGCCAGGTTGCGGAGCAGGTAGCCGCGGAAGAGGAGTTCCTCGGTGAGGGCCATCGGCAGCAGCACCACCACGCCCAGGAGGAGCGCGCGCGCTGGCTGCGTGCCGGGCGTGGTTCCGGCGATACCACTGGCGTTCAGCACCACGAAGACCGCCGCGATCATCAGTGCCCCTAGCAGCACCCCGGAGAGCGCCTCGCGAACCCAGCCCGGATGCAGCCACAGCCCGGTTGCCTGCCACTCCTGGCGATCCATGCGGCGCGTGAGCAGGTACACCACGGCGGCGGCCGCCGCCAGCATGGCCCAGGCAGAGGCGATGAAGGTGGGGCTCTCCAGATTCAGGATGGCGGTGGGGTCGTCGTCAGGCGGTGGGAAGAGGAGCAGCGCGGGGATGCCCAGCACCAGGCTGCCCAGCAGGAAGCCAGCGGCGAGCAGCACCACGCGCCACAGCGGGTGCTGCTCGCCATGATTGCGGAAGATCTCCTCGCGTTCCGGTAGTCTCATGAAGCCCCTTTCCCTCAGGCCGACGGTCATCCTGCCCTTGGGGTTTTTCGTCCTGATTCGGGGGCGTTCCTGCCTGTCAGAAGCCCCAGTTCGGCGAGTAGCGTCCATCCACTCTCAGGTCGCCGAGGCGACGGAAGCGCAGCGCGGGGAGCGCGGGCGCGCCTTCATCCGCGAGGCGGCGCAGCTCCTCGATATGCCCCAGCCGGGAAGTGACTGCCCAGCGGTCGCCCCGGTCGGCGCCGGAGTTGGCGTCCCAGATGGTCAGGCCATCGGCGCCGGCGTCGTAGTACTCCACAGCGCGGCGCATCATGGCATCCAGGTCGGGAGTGCTCCAGGCGACGAGAGTAGGCTTCACGGGGATGGCGGCCGGCGCGCATACCTCCCGAAAGAATGCCAGGTCGTAGGCGCGTGCCTTGCCACCGCCCGCGCCCAGGTAGGGTAGCACCAGGTCCACCAGCTTCTCTCTGGCCCAGCGACGAATATCCAGGCCATACTCCAGGTTGTCGGCCTCGTTGGCCAGACAGAAGACGCTGAGTGCAAGCCGCTTGCCATCGCTCCGACGCGCCGCCTCCTCGTCCAGCATCTGACGCACCTCCCGCAGGAACTGGGTGAGGAGTTCGGCACGGAGCTCTCGGACGCGCGGGTCTGTCTCCGGCAGCTTCAGGGCATCCTCCTGGTAGCGCTGCTGGAAGAGATCCAGGAAGGGCTTCTCGTAGAGGATGACCGGCACGCCCCGGGCAAAGAGGATGTTCGCCCCATCCGCGCCGAAGGCGACCGCCTCCTTGAGCACCGACACCAGATGGGCGCGTACCTCCGGCACGGCGAAGCTCATCCGGGCTACCTGGGTTCCGTCGCGGTCGCGACACCGCCACTCCGGGTGCTGGTCGTAGAAGCGGCTGCCAAAGAAATCGGTGAGGGGTTCGGTATGGACCCACGCCGCGGTGCGCACGGAGACGTGTACCTGCATCCCCACGCGGTGCGCCCCTTCGATGAGCGTCTTGGTGGGGTTGATCTTCTTCGCGGCCAGCTCGCGGATCGCCTCGGCGTAGAAGCGGTCGCCCCGGCGCGCGAAGTCGTCCAGGTCCTGGCCGCGCATCTCGCCGATGGGGGAGGGGTAGTTCACCATGTCGGCGCCGCTCATCTGGAGGATGAGCGTGCCGAAGTCGCTATCGCGGTAGGTTTCGGTCTCCAGCAGCAGATCCTCCTCGGTCGTGGGCCGGCGCGAGTAGATGTAGCTGAAGCCGTCAATGGTGGCGACGAGGCGTCGGTGCGCCGCTTTGGCGCGATCCGCGCGCACGCGCGCCACTTCCTCAGGCATCAGCGGCACCAGCTTCACGTACGCGAGACCGCACCCGGTACGCATGCCATCCGGCTGCTGGGCGATGTGCAGGCTCTGCCCGGTCAGGTCGGCGACGCCGAAGAGCACCTCCTCCAGGGCGCCCCGGGTGCGCATTCTGGGCACGTAGGCACGGTCTCGGGTGAGCCGCGCCAGCACGCGGCATCCCAGACTGGCCGGATCGGCCAGGCCCAGGTAGACGGCATGCCACCCGGTGGCGTTCAGGGGGAGCGTCAGGGGCGGAGCGCCCGTCTCCTCGGAGGCCCACACCATCTTGCCCTGGATGTCACCGGCCTCATACTCGATCACCTTCCAATGGCCGCGGCGAAGCCGGGGCGACAGCGCCGCCGCGGGTGTCGCCTGGGTCATATCCGCGAGGACGCGGGGCTTCAGGCCGCGGGTCCACTCCATGGCCAGCGCGCCGCCGAGCGGCGTGGCGGGCTGTAGCTCCAGGTCGTCAAAATCGAGGGTGCCCGCCGAGGCCTGCGCCGCCACGGTCACCCAGATCTGCTCAATCGGCCACTGCGCCTGCGGCACGAGGCGCACAGAGAAGCGCGTCCAGTCGTAAGAGCCGGCGGGGAGATCGCGGTAGATCTGGGTCGCATCGGAGTAGGGCCGGCCTTGATAGAGGATGTGGAAGTAGAAGCGGGCGTAACCCTTTTCCCCGAGGCTCAGGTCACGCGCCCGGAACCAGCCGGACGCCGTATAAACGCGCGTGGCAGGCTGTGCCAGCGTCTGGCGCCAGGCACGTGGCTGTCCATCTCCCGCCAGGCAAGCCGCGCGCTCGCCGCTGCGCGGGGCCTCCGTGGTGAGCGCGGCAGGCTGGTGACCGTGCGCAGAGGTCCAGGCAGCCGGCGCGCCTCCGTCGGCGAGCTTCTCGAAACCGGGATTGGCGATTTGAGCCGGCGATGCGGCTACAGCCGAGAGCAGCAGTACGGCAGGTAGGTACATCATCGTCCTCCTTGCATCCCCCCGAGTGTGGGGGAACGACCTGACCATCTCATGCCCGCGTGCGGGGTGGGCCGGGGTGGGGGCTTCCGTGGCACATCGGCCCTCCCCCGCCGATTCTGGATACCGCAGTGCGTCGTGGCTTGCTGCCTCCGGGCGAGATCAGCGTCGGGACTGCCCGGCGAGCCACTCGGCGGCGGCTTCCTCGTCGCTCTCGTGTCCACCCTCGAAAAGGGTGATTCGTACGGGGCCGGCCTGGCGCCGGAAGAGGACCCGCCCCTTCCGGTAGGGC
The DNA here is from genome assembly GCA_012841485.1 of Armatimonadota bacterium. The sequence goes on along the minus strand of DUUU01000610.1, from coordinate 4,648 downwards.
ACGCCCTCGTTTTCACCGGCGAGATCCTCGGGCACGCGGCGCTCGCGGGTCATCACGGCAATCTGCTCCTCCGTGAGGGTGGCTTCCGGGTGGTCGTTCGCGCGGGCCAGGGCGTTGTAGGCATGCAGGACGTGGCTGATCGGCACCGAGCCGAGGTGGCCATCATGGATGCCGGCGTTCAGGTCCATGCGCACGCCGCGTGCCGCAGCCAGGTGGAAGAGCGGGGAGCGACGGCGGTACTCTGCCTCGGTCTCCTGGCTCGGCGAACCCCCGCACGAGCGCTCGATATCCTGAGCGTAGCCCAGTTTTTGCGCGGTGCAGTGCCGGTGCCAGGCCGCCAGGTCGGAGATCGGCACCCAGGCGGAGACCCCGGCCCACACGTCCGGCGCGCGGTGGGCCATCGTCAGCGACATGAACCCGCCTCCGGAGGCGCCGCAGAGATAGATGCGCCCGGGATCAACGGAGGCGTGCGCGCGGGCATAGGCGACGGCGTCGAGCACGTCCTGAACCGCCAGGTCGGATGCGCATGCCTCAGGGCGGTGGTTGGGTCCGCGGAAGTTGGGGTGGATCAGCACCCAACCGCGGCGTTTGCACGCCGCCAGGTAGGCGGCGCTCGCCGCCTGGCGGTAATCAGCGCTCCAGGTGTGCAAGGCGACCATCAGGGGCGCGGGCGCGCCTCCTGGCTCGGCCTCGGGGGGCACGTAGAAGAACGCCCCCTGAAGCGCGCCATCGAGAGTACTGGGGATCTGCACCTCGCGGGCGCCTTCCCAGGGACCGGCCGCAGCCGGCAGCGAGTGTGTGACTGGCAGCATGGCTGAATCCTCATCGGCAGCCCCGTTGGACCGCCCCTGCCCATTTCGCGCTCTCCTTGCGCGAAACCTGCCGGGAGCCAGGCCGCAGGATCTGAGGTCTCCGGCGGCAAACCTACGGAGCGAGTGGCCGGCATGGACGCCGCCGGGCGGCCGTGTCAGGAAGGGGGCAATCGTGGAACCGGAGCTGATCGCGGATTACCAGTGCGTGTGTGGCGAGGGGCCGCTGTGGCACCCCATGGAGAAGCGGCTCTACTGGACCGACATTCCCACCGGACGCATGTTTCGGTATGACCCGGTCACGGGCACTCACGAGCAGTTCTACCAGGGGGAGGTGGTCGGCGGCTTCACGATTCAGGCGGATGGCTCGCTGCTCCTCTTCATGGCGCGCGGCGCCGTGAAGCAGTGGCGCGACGGCGCGCTGACCACGGTGGTCGAGGAGATCCCGGCGGAGCGCGAGTCGCGCTTCAACGATGTGATCGCCGATCCGATGGGGCGCGTTTACTGCGGGACGATGCCCACCCCGAGCGGCCCGGGGCGGCTCTACCTCCTCGATAACGATGGCTCCATCTCGCTGCTCCTGGAAGGCGTGGGGTGCTCGAACGGCCTTGGGTTCACGCCCGACCGGAAGGGCCTTTACCATACCGACACGCGCAAGCGCGAGATCACCCTCTATTACTATGACGCCGCTACCGGCGCCATCACCGGCCCGCGCGTGGCAATCCGCACGCCGGAAGGCGAGGGCGCTCCCGATGGCATGACGGTCGATGCCGAGGGGTTCATTTGGACGGCCAAGTGGGGCGGCGGGTGCGCGGTCCGCTATGCGCCGGATGGCAACGAGGATCGCCGGATCCACTTTCCCGCCAGGAAAGTCTCGTGCGTGACCTTCGGCGGCGAGGGTTACGATGAGATGTACGTCACCACCGCGGGCGGCGACCAGAAAGAGGCGGATGGCGCCGGCGCGGGCGCGCTCTTCCGGGTGCGCCCGGGGATGCGCGGCGTGCCGGAGTTCCTCTCGCGAGTCTGCCTGTAAGCGCGGGGAGTGGCATGGCGATCAGCTTCGAGGCCGGGCTGGACCATTTGTTTGGTGTTGAGGCAGGATCATGGGCGGCGATGCCGAAGAGGGTAAGAGTGGGGGGCGATCAGCGCACATGGGGAATGGGATGAGGGTGGAACGAGACTACTCGCTGAGAGAGTGCAACACGTTTGGGGTGGAGGCGAAGGCCGCCTACTACGCGCGCGTGGCGAGCCGTGAGGAGCTCTTCGCGCTGCTGCAAGACGACCTGGCGCGCGGGCGCGAGAAGCTGGTGCTCGGGGGCGGGAGCAACATCCTGTTCACGCGCGACTTCGACGGAGTGGTGATCCATAACGCCATCGCGGGGATCGCGGTCGTCGAGCAGGGCGATGGCGAGGCCGTGGTCGAGGCGGGGGCCGGCGTGGTGTGGCACGACCTGGTGCTCTTCTGCCTGGAGCGCGACTTCGGCGGCCTGGAAAACCTGGCGCTGATTCCCGGCTCGGTGGGTGCCTCGCCGATTCAGAACATCGGCGCCTACGGCGTCGAGATGAAGGATGCCTTTGACAGCCTGGACGCGCTGGAAGTGGCGACGGGCCGGGTGCGCACCTTTAGCCCCTCGGAGTGCTGCTTTGGCTACCGGAACAGCGTCTTCAAGCAGGCGCTGCGCGGGCAGTACATTGTGCTCTCGGTGCGCTTCCGGCTGACGACGCGCGACCACCGCCTGGTCACCAGCTATGGCGCTCTTCAGGAGGCGCTGCGCGCGCGCGCCATCGAACACCCCACGCCCCGCGATATTGCCGATGCCGTGAGCGAAATTCGCCGCCGGAAGCTGCCGGATCCGGCGGAACTGGGGAACGCCGGGAGCTTTTTCAAGAACCCCGAGGTGAGCCAGGAGCAGTATGAGGCGCTGAAGCGCGAGCACCCTGGGCTGGTGGCGTTTCCCACACCGGGCGGGGCCAAAATCGCCGCCGGCTGGCTTATCGAGCAGTGCGGCTGGAAGGGAAAGCGCGTTGGCAACACCGGCGCGCATGCCTGGCAGGCGCTCGTCCTCGTGAACTACGGCGGCGCGACCGGACGCGAGATCCATGCCCTTGCCCAGGAGATCCGGGCGTCCGTCCTCGCCCGCTTCGGCATCTCGCTCGAGATGGAAGTTAACCTCGTGTGACCGCGCCCTTGGGATTCCGAGATAAGGAATCCGAACCCGAGCAGGGAGGGGGATGCGGCGCGCGGGGATCAATCCCCGCGCTGCTTGTGAGCGAAGCCCTGCCGGGCTGGGTTGAGCGCCCCTCCCGAGTGTCTCAGAGTGGCGGTGGGTTGAGAGGGGGAGCCCCGAAGGGGCTTTGCCGGGAAGCAGCGCGGAACTGGAAGCTCTGCGCCCGTGACCCGCGAGCCCGTGCGCGTTCCCTTCATCCGTGGTACCGGCGCCGGCGGGGGCATCCGGGAACGCCTGGGAGCTAGCGCCCTCCGGCTGCCAGCGCGCCCTCCATCGGATCTGCCTGCTCCGCCGGGGCTGCGGGCAGGGTGACTGTCACGGTCGTGCCCTCGCCTTCTTGACTCTCGATTCCGATCCGCCCGTCCTGAGCCTCGACGGCGTGTCGGCAGAAGGTGAGGCCCAGCCCGGTGCCGACGGCGGCGCCCGATTTGCGCGCCGCGACTTGGGTGAACTTATCGAAGATACGGGAGAGCCACTCCGCGGGGATCCCGGGGCCCTGATCGATGATGGAGAACGCCACGGCGTCACCGACGTTCGCGATGCGCAGAGTGATCACTGTCTGCGGCGGGCTGTGCCGAATGGCATTCCCCAGAAGATTGACCAGGACGCGCTCTATCAGGGCGCGGTCTGCGCGCACCGGCCGGGCATCGGGAGGATAGTCGCGCGCGATGGAGACGCGGGCGTTCCGTGCCCAGAGCGACACCTGGTTCAGCGCGCCATCCGCCAGCTGGCACGGCTGAACATCCGTCAGGCGGATTGGCATTCGGTCGCCTTCCATGCGGGAGATATCAAGGAGCGCATCGATCAGGTGCTTCATGCGCTCCGCGGAGATGAGGGCGATCTCGCCGGCCTCCCTGTGGGTGTCAGTGAGCGTCTCATTGTCAGGATCGGCGAGCAGGTGCAGGCCCGCCATCACATTCGTCAACGGCGAGCGCAGGTCATGCACGACAAACTCGATCAGCTCCGTCTGCCTCTCCCGCGCGATGCGCAGAGAGTGGAGAGTGAGCGAGATGATGAGAAAGATCCCCAGGCGCACGGCGGCATTCCAGTAGGGGACCGCTCCGGGTTGGGAGACCCAGACCAGGTCCGCGATGAGCCAGGCCACTGCGCAGCAGATCGAGAGCACGATGCCCCGCCAGCGCTCGCCGTGCCAGGCCACCACGGCAATCGGAATCAGGTAGAGGATCGAGACTTCCCAGCCCGAGAGGTAGTCGACCAGGCCGAGGAACAGGACCATCAGGACCCCGAGGATCATCTGGTCGGTCGTCGAGAACCGGCCAAAGAACGATAATAGCCTCATGTCGCGTGCTTCGCCTTTTCCGGGGAGCGCGGCTCGGGCGATTCCCTCTGCGCCCGCTCGCACCTGAGACGTCATTCGATGCCCGGCGCCATGCGATGCCAGGCGCCCGGCCGTGGCGAGAGCCGCCTGCTCGCGCTTCCATGCGTCACCGCTGGCAACCCCACCTCCTATTTCGGCAGATCCGGGCGGGTTCTTGCCTGGAGATCACTTTGGGATGAATGCGCGCGCCTCGCCTGTCACCCCGACTACCCTCACCCCCGGGATGGACGGGCGCGGGATGGGAGACCGGCAGCATGGCGGGTGGAGAGGGG
>DUUU01000609.1 GCA_012841485.1 Armatimonadota bacterium | reverse complement strand
TGGGCGCGCGCTGATGTCGTCAACGCAGAGGCGTTCTCAAAGCTCGCCGTTGCGATGGGCGGCGGGCTGCGCGAGCTGCATCGCCACCCGGCTGATGCGCAGGCCGTGGACGGCTTCCACGCGGAAGCGCGCGCCATTCTCCTCTACCACATCGCCCACGAGCGGCATGCGCCCCAGACGAGTCATGACCAGGCCGCCGACGGTGTCCGCATCCGGCTCCTCAAGCGCCAGGTCGAACTTGGCGTTGAGGTCATCGATGCGGACATGGCCCTGGAGCCAGATGGTGCCGTCTTCGCCCTCGACGATATCCGGCTCGTCTTCCTCGTACTCTTCCTGGATGTGGCCGACAATCTCGTCGAGCACATCCTTCAGCGTGACGAGGCCGGCGGTGCCGCCGAACTCATCGAGCACCACAGCCATCTGAGTGCGGTTCTGCTTGAACTCGTTCAGGAGCAACTCTACCGAGAGTGTCTCTGGCACGAAGAGTGGCTTGTGCATCACGCTCCGGGGGCAGAAATCGGGCCCGGCCTTGCGAGCGTGTCGGAAGAGATCCTTCAAGTGGAGCACCCCGATGATGTTATCGATGCTGCCCTCATAGACCGGGATGCGCGTGAAGGGGCTCTCCTCAACCACTTGCGCCAGCTCATCATAGGTGATATCCACGGGCACGCCCTTGACCTGCGTGCGATGGACCATGACCTGCCGGGTCGTCACGTCGCTGAAGCGGAACACACGTTGCAGAAGCTCGCGCTCCGTCTCATCCAGCATGCCGCCCTTGTGGCTGGCATCGACCAGGATCTTGAGCTCGTCCACCGTGTGCAGCTGATGGTGCGGCGGCGGCTCCTTCATGCCCAGGAGACGCACGAAGAGGTTCCCGGTGCCGTTGAGCGCCCAGATGAAGGGAGACATCAAGCCAACGATTACCTGCATCGGCTTGCTGATCCAAAGGGCCGTCGTTTCGGGATAGAGCAACGCCACGGACTTCGGCACGAGCTCTCCCAGGACCACGTGGAGAAAGGTGATGGTGAGAAAGGCGAGAGTGATGGAGATTTGATGGGCGGCGCCCTCTGCATGCACGACGCCCGCGCGCTGTAGTACGGGAATGAGCAGAGCCGACAGCGTGGATTCCCCGACCCAGCCCAAGCCCAAACTCGCGAGCGTGATTCCAAGTTGGGTGCCCGCGATGTAGCGGTCCAGATTGTTGGTGGCTTTCAGGACGACACGGGCCAGGATGTTGCCGCGAGAAACAAGCTCCTCCATGCGGCTTTGGCGCACGCTGACGAGAGCGAATTCGGCGGCGACGAAGAACGCGTTCATGGCGACCAGCGCTGCTACTGCCGCCAATCGCACCAGAATAGCACTGACGCTTAGGATATGTTGTGAGTCGTCCATACACACTCGGAATCCTGACGCTCCGGACACGAAAGCCCGATCCTGAACCGGGTAGCGGAGGTAGGACCCGATTTATTCTAGCATAACAGCGTGCAGTTGTAAACACCCATATCGCCGGAATCTAGCCAGGATCTAAGGAGAGACTTCCTCTTGAGATTCCCTCGGCTAGGCAGAGGGCCCCCGCCCCTGGGGTATGGAAACCTCGGGCTGGAATATCGGACCTTCCCATGGCCCTCCGAGAGGGCCACGCAGGTGGCCATGCCTCGTTTCCAAAGGCGACGCACTGCCGAGCCGAGTCGCCCGCGCATTCCCATCCGCGTCCTTCCCCCCATCCGTGGTATGGACGCCGGGCACCCGCATCCTCCAAGAGACCCAAACACGAGCATCGCCGGCCTCCAGACCAGCGTTGGACTCCCACGGACGCCGCTGTCGGAGATCCCTGCTTGCCCGAGCACTTTTCGCGCGGCTACCCGCAGGCGCGTACCAGCATCAAGGCGACATCATCGCGCAGTTTCCCGTGCGCGAACTCGCCGATGCCGTTCCAGATGGCATTGAGCGTATCTTGGACATCGGTCTGCATGCGCGTTCGCAGGAGATGCTCGAGACCCTCGATGCCCAGCCAGGTGCCGTCGTGGGAGGCATCGGTCGCGCCGTCGGTGTAAAGGAGCAGCAGGTCGCCACAGTGGAAGGGGATCTCTTGCGTCTGGTAGCCGGGATCGGGGATGACTCCGGCGAGCGGTCCGGTAGAGCAAACCCGCTCTATCTCCCCGGTGGAAGCGCGAGAGAGGATGGGAGGCTCGTGCCCGGCATTGACGTAGGCGATGCACTGCCTCTGAACATCGAGGACGCCGTAGAAGAGCGTCGTGAAGATCTCGGGGTTCGCCTGGCGCATGAACGCCTCGCTTAGGAGGCCCATCACCCGGCCAGGGTCGGGGTCTTCCAGGGCATAGCTGCGGATCGTGTATTTGGTGAGTGCGGTGTAGACCGCGGCGTCGAGGCCCTTCCCCGAGATGTCGCCCATCACCAGGCCAAGAATCCCGCTGCCAAGCTCAATGATGTCATAGAAGTCGCCGCCGACCTCGGCCTCGGAAAGCGCGGGTTGATAGAGGTGCGCGACGGCGATGCCGGGAACGCCCACGTCCACGGTGGGCAGGAAGGAGCGCTGCAGAGTCTCGGCGATGCGCCGCTCGCGCTGGTAGGCCACCTCCAGTTCGCGTCGATGCGCTTCCCGCTCCAAGAGCAGGCGCTCCTTCTCCACGGCCAGGCCGATCCGCTCGGAGATGGAGAGGAGCAGGCGGATCTCCGAATCATCGAAGACGCGGGTGCGGCGAGTGCCCACGTGGAGTACGCCGATCGGCTTGCCACCAGAGAGAAGAGGCACGCCCACCAACGAGCGTATCCCCATCGAACGGAGGATCTCGCTGCGAACCGAGGAATCGCGAATATCCCGGATCTGCAGCGGCTGGCGCTCCGCGAAGACACGCCCGGAGAAACCCTCGCCAGGTCGGAGGCGCGGGCCCTCATAGATCTCTGCTTCTACCGGATAGGCGGCCGTTGTCACCAGGTTGCCCTGCTCATCCAGGAGGATGAGCGTTACCTGATCCACCCCCATGGCGTCGACCATGACCTGCGAGATACTCTGGAAGGCATCCGCGACGCCTACGGCCTTGAGGGCGCTATCGAGCACCTGCTGGAGCGCGCTCAGGTGGGAGAGCATGGCCCGGTTCTCCACAGTGAGGCGTCGCCGTTCCAGAGCGCGCTCGACCATCACTCGGAGCGCATCCGGCGTGACCGGCTTGACCAGGTAGCCAAACACGCCTCGGTTCACCGCATCCATTGCCGACTCCATCGAGGCGTGGCCGGTGATGATGATCCCCTGTACATCGGCGTTATCGGCCTGGATGGCGGTGAACACCTCCAGCCCCGAGAGGTCCGGCATCTGAAGATCGAGGACGGCGATGTCGTACGCCTCGCGTGCAACGGCCGCCAGCGCGCCGCCTCCGCTGTCCGCGATGGTGACATCGCACCCCGCGTCTTCCAGGACGAAGGACCAGATCTCCGCGAGGCCGACATTGTCGTCGGCGGCGAGCACCTTGGGTCTTGGTGCTTTCGTCTGCAGTTCGGGCAGCGCTCTCAAGATCGGCGCCTGCATTCGGTCGTTCCTTTCACGTGGAAAGGGCTCCGCATCCCGCTCGGGAGCAAGCCCACGCCATGCTCCCTCAGAGTTTATGTTGTACGCATCGTGCCCATGCAAGGGAGGATCCTAACACCGTTGGTCGGCGAAGGCCCATATCGCCAATCAGTGGATGGATTGTCTCAGAACGGTGTGGTCCACAGCCCCCGGTATCAAGACCGGCGTTACGGCAGCACGACCGCGCGCAAGGCATCCCCTGGCCGGGAGCCGGTCATCTCCATCGCGGCGCGAGCTTGCTCCAGTGGAAAGGTGCGCACGGAGACCGGCGACAGATCCGCCTTTCCGCCTGCAACCATTGCGACCGCTTCGGTCAACGTATTGCACGAGCGGCGTGTGAAGAGCACCGCGAGTTCGCGTCGGCGCGCAATCGACATGTCGAAGAAGACGCGCTCGGGCTGAGGGATGCCCACGACCAGCACCCGGCCTCCGGGCCGCGCAAGGCGAAGCGCCTGCTCGAAGGCCGCATTGTCGCCCGAGCATTCAAAGACGAGATCTGCTTCGAAGCCCGCATCCAGGAGTTCGCGAGCGGACGCCGCTATTGGCGTGGCTCCCAAGCGGCGGGGCCATTCCTGGCGGCCGGCAACCGGTTCGGCCACTGCTACCCGGCCCGCGCCGTGAGCGCGCAGCACAAGGAGCGTGCAGATGCCAATCGCCCCGGCGCCCAGGAGTACCACCTGCTCGTTGGGGTCGAGGCGGGCCAGGCGCACGGCGTGCAGCGCGACCCCAAGCGGCTCTGTCAGGGCGCCCGCGATGTCGGAGACGTTCTCTGGTAGGGGGCAGACGCTGAATGCGGGACACGCGATGTACTCGGCTAAAGCGCCGTCGCGGGGTGGGAAGCTGGGGAAGACGACGTTTCGGCAGATGTTGGTACGACCCGCCTGGCATAGGTCGCACGTGCCGCAGTGCCAACTTGGCTCGACGGCGACGCGGGTGCCTATCGGTGGTCCGGCGGTCCCCTCCCCGAGGGCGGCAATCTCGCCGGCGAACTCATGCCCCTGGATGATCGGATGGGGCAGAGGCACCCCGCCGGCATGCCCCTCGGTGTAGAGCCGCCAATCCGAAGCGCAGATGGCCGTGGCGCGCACGCGCACCAGCACCTCTTCCGGTCTCAATCGGGGCACGGGAACCTCTTCCACGCGCAGGTCCCGCGGACCGTACAGCCGTGCCGCTTTCACGATCTGCTCTCCTATCACTTCTGCTGAGAACTTTGACCCATTATAGCAGACGTTTGCCTCCTTGGGAATAGGGAGGAGCAACTCGCGCAGCGAGGGCCTGGCAGGCAGACGCCTTCTTGAGGTATCTCCGGTGGGGTGACAGGCCCCTGGCCCGGGCTTCGGAAACCCCGGGCCAGGGTATCGGAGCCCGAAGAGGCCTCACTCGCCTATCCGCGGCCGTGCCCCCCTCATCCGCAGTATCCACGCCGATGATTCTCTATCAGAAAGCGAGCACTCGCTACTTCTCCTCGCGCAGGATCTCTCGCGTGCCGCTGAGCACGACGAGCGCCGCCTGCTTTGCCGTTCGCACGCCCGCTGCCGATTTCTCGCCCTGAATGCCTGGTGCCAGCAGGATCACGTCCTTTTCCTCCCCACGGTCGATCTCCAGGGCAAGGGCGCTCTCAGGCGCGGCAGGCTTGCCAGCGATGGTCACCTCCAGAGCGCGAACGCCGCGGATCGCCGGCTGGCCGCGGTAGGGCTCGATCACGGACGCAAACAGGGCCGTGGTGCCGCGCTTGCGGTCCAGAAGAAGGGGGATCGCCTCGGAGGGAGGCTGGCCCATGCCTTCGGCGAAGTAGCGCTCTGGCGCCGGCGCGGTGCTCCAGAGACGGACGCCCCCTTTGGGGAGCACCCACTCCACGGGCGCGG
>DUUU01000608.1 GCA_012841485.1 Armatimonadota bacterium | reverse complement strand
GGTGGAGCTGAACGACCCCAGCCTGCCGGGAGCTCACCGGTTCGACCGCGAGGTGCTCCACTTCCTCCGCTGCGTGCGCGGCGAGGAAGAGCCGGAGATCGGTGCTGAGGAGGGCCTGGCCGACGTGCGCGTGCTCCAGGCCGCCTACGCCTCGATGAACAGCGGCAAGGCCGAGCTGGTTACGGGCTAAGCGCCCGCCCTATCGCAATACGCGCGGCTGAATGCCCGAACCGGCGTTCAGCCGCGCTTTTTATTGCCCGGCTTCGGCCCCGAAGCGGCTTTTCAAGGAAGTAGCGTGGGGCTTCGAGCTCCGCGCGCGGGTGGCCGTTCTTCTCCATTGCATCCTTCTTTCGCAATCCCAACTGGCAGGCGCTCCCTTTGCCAGCCGCGAACCAGGAACCCCGGCTGCATCCGCACACGCGAGGAGAATGGCGAGGGGATGCGCCGCACGGCCGCCGGCGATGGCCGAACGATCCTGGCACGCGAGTATGGGCCGAGGGAAGCGGCCGCGCTCGCTGGTGGCTGGAGGAGGAGACCCGTGGTAGACAAGGGGAAGATGATCGCGCTCCGGATCGATACGGGGCGCATCCGAGCGCTGGCGCCGATTCGCGCGGAGACGGTGCTGGTCGAGCACGGCAACGCGGCGGCTCTGGTGGCGCCCGCGCAGGAGGGCGACCGCGAGGTAGCCGAGCGGTTGCGCAGTGATCTGGCTCGCCTGACCGGCATCGAGTGGCCGCCCGCGGTGGATGGGGATGAGTGGCAGGATAGTAGGGGCGCCTCCGATCTCATCGCGCTAGGGCACGCCGGAAACAACCGCATCCTGCGCCGCCTGCACCACCTCAGATACCTGGCCAATAGCGATTACCCCTCGGAGGGAGCGCGCGTCCTCTCAATCCACAACCCCTTTGGCGATGGCCGGAACGTCCTGGCCGTGCTGGGCCGCACGCCCGAGGTGTGCGCGCGCGGTGCGAACCGGCTGCGCGAGGCGGTGACGGAGCGGGACGGGCGCTGGCTCGTGGAAGGCCGGCTGCTGATCCAGGAGCCCACGCCAAAGACCCCGGATCTGGACGAGATGCTGCGTGCTGGTCGCGCGGCCCGGCGCGCGCGTTCCGGCCGGCCCGGGGCCTTTCTGCAGGCTCTGAATTGCCTCAATGCCACGGGCGACGAGCGGTGGGCGCGTGCCTTCATCGAGCTGGTCACCCCCTACGCTACGGGCGAGATCCCGCTCTCCTTCTGGCTGATGTCCGCCGTGGACTTTTGGACCCACCCACTCGTGACAGCGTGGGATTGCGCCGAGGAGTTCCCCTTTTTCTCCGATGAGGAACGGCTGCTGGTGGCCAACTTCCTTGCCTCCTGCACGGAGTACTGCCACGACTCCCTCACCTACCAGAAGTGGCGGCTGGCCCAGACGGAGCACCAGGTGTTCAACCACCACACCTTCCCGGCGACAGGGCTCTACTTTGGCACGCGCTACCTGCGCCTGCATGGCTACCTCCTCGATACCCTCGATGCGTGGGAGGAAAAGGCGCTAGCGATCTTCGCGCGCGCGGCGCAGGCCGGACGCTCCTTTGATGAGGGCGGAGCCGGGTATAGCTGGCTGGTCGGCAACCACCTCCTCTCGGTGATGCTGGCGCAGGGCGACGAGTCGTACGTTCGCAGCGAGAAGCTGAAGCGGTATGCGGATCTGGCAGCGGTGATCCAGAACAACCACTTTGAGCTGGTGCCCTTCGGCGATTGCGGGGGCTACCACACCGGGGGAACCGGGGCCGCGAGCATCCTCCTTCGCGCGGCGGAGTGGCACCGCCACCCCGGCCTCAAGTGGCTTGCCGAACGCCACGCGCCCGAGGCGGCTGCGGCCGACCTCCTCGCCGCGGATGTGCCGGCGGCGCCGCTCGCAGAGCATGTGGGCCTCTTCGTGCTCCCGCTCGATCCGGTAATTCACCGCTGGACGGCGCTCCCGCGTTTCCCGGGCTATCCGATCCCGAACGTGCTTCCTAACGTGCCGGCCGCGGAGGGATTTGACAAGCTCTCGCTGCGCGGGGGATGGGGACCGGATGACGACTACCTCCTCTTGCAGGGCTTTGGCGATGGGCAGCACGGCCACCCGGATGCCAATGCCATCAGCCAGTACCAGGCGAACGGCCGGCTCTTCCTCGCCGAGAGCGACTATATCCGGCGCATGCCGAAGCAGCACAACATGGTGATGGTGATCCGCGACGGCGCGCACGCTTCGATCCCGGTGACTGCCCGGCTGGACGGCGCCAGGGAGTTTCCGTGGGGCGCCATCACGCAAACCAGCCTGCTCGACTACAACGGCTGCGACTGGCAGCGCACGCTGATCTGGCTTCGCGACGATTGCGTTCTGTGCGTGGATGCGTTGCGCGCGCGCGTTGCGGGGGACTACGAGCTTCGCTGCTATTGGCGCACCCTGGGCGACGCGGAGCTGACGGAGCAGGGCCTGCACGCGGAGCACACGGGCGAGCACTTCCACATTCTGGCAAGTGGCGAACCGGAGAAGCGCCTCGATATCGAGCCGGCGCCGCTGAACACGACGCGCTATCCCGAGTATCGCTATGGCGACCCGCGTCCCAAGGTGCTCCAGGAGCGCCTGCGGCTCCATCTCGATGCCGGTGAAGAGGCGTGCTTCGTCAACCTGCTCCTCCCAAATGGCGAGCATGCTGCGCCCAGGCGCACCTTGGAGCGCCCCGGAGCCGGGCAAATCCGGATTAGGGGAGAGGGTCCGGCGGTCGAGGTGGACCTCGAGGGGGTTCGGGTATCGGGCCATACGCCCGTTGCCTTCCCGTCGGGAGCGCACCTGTCGGCGCTGTCGGCGGCCCCTGCCGCGACCCCAGGAGTGGCCTGCCTCCCGGACACGCTGGCTGGGCCAGGCCGGCGCATCGCGCTTCCTGCCCCGGTGACGGCGCTGGCAGCCCTCGAAGAGGGCGCGG
>DUUU01000607.1 GCA_012841485.1 Armatimonadota bacterium | reverse complement strand
TGCGCGAGAACCCGCTTTTCTTCGTCGATCGCGTGGCGGCATAGCCCACGGGGCAACACCGCCTATCCGAAAGGAGGTCGCTATGAGACGTTGGACTCTCATCCTCTTTGCCGCGCTCGCGGCGCTCGCTTGCCGCGAGACGGGCGCGGCGCCCCTGCCACAGCGCTGGGTCTACGCCTCCAACTCGCTTGGAAGTGACGAACAGGTGGTGCAGCTCGAGCAGATCATCAACACCGCGGCCGACCACGGTCTCAACGGCCTGCTCCTGGCCGCGGGGTTCGACTCGCTCAAGCTCAAGCGGCCGGACTACTTCCCCCGCCTGGAGCGGATCAAAGCGCTCTGCAAGCGCCGCGGGATCGAGCTGATCCCGATCCTCTTCTCGGCCGGCTACGGCGGTGGGGTTTTGGGGCACGACCGCAACCTGGCCGAGGGTCTTCCGGTTGTCGATGCGCCTTTCGTGGTGAAGGGAGGAGAGGCGCGCATCGAGCCGGATCCCGACTGCCAGATCGCCAACGGCGGCTTCGAGGAGTGGGACGGCAACCGCCTGAAGGGGTTCGTCTTTCATGATAGGCCGGGCGAGATCTCGCATCCCGACCGGGACGTGGTGCATGAGGGGAAGAGCTCCATCCGCCTGGAGGGCTTCGGCACATTCAGCCCCGAGCACGGACATGCCCGGATCTGCCAGGAGATCACCGTTCGGCCCTACCGGCAGTACCGCCTCCAGCTGTGGGCGAAAACCCAGGACCTGGAGCCGGCCGGTGCTTTCCGCGTTCAGGTCTACACCGAGATGGGCGTGCTCGCGCCGGTGGATGCCCGCTTGCCGGCCACCAGCGACTGGCGCCGCGTCGAGATGACCTTCAACAGCGGTTCCTGGTCGAAGCTGCGCGTCTATGCCGGTCTGTGGGGAGGCAAGAACGGCACCCTCTGGCTGGATAATCTCCGCCTCGAGGAGTTGGGCCTCTATAACGTGGTGCGCCGGCCCGGAGCGCCCATCACCGTGCGGAGCGCCGATGGCGCGACCACCTACGAGGAGAGCAAGGATTACGCTCCTATCGCCGACCCGGATCTGCTGCGCGCGCACAAGGACCCCGCCGGACCGGCGCTGCGCCTGATCCCCGGCTCGCGCATCCGCGAGGGCGACCGTCTCCTCGTGAGCTACTATCACGCCCAGCCGATCCACGGGGGCCAGGTGACAATCTGCATGTCTGAGCCGAAGGTCTACAATATCTGGCGCGAAGAGGCGCGCTTGGTGCAACAGCACGTGGCGCCGGCCCGGTGGTTCCTCAGCATGGATGAGGTCCGCGCCGGCGGCACCTGCCGGGCCTGTAAGGAGCGCGGGCTCTCGATGGCCGAGATCCTCGGCGACTGCATCACCCGGCAGGTGAAGCTGATCCGCGAGGTCAACCCGAAGGCCGAAGTCTACTGCTGGTCGGACATGCTCGATCCGAAGCACAACGCCCGCGGCAACTACTATCTAGTGGACGGAGACTACACTGGTTCCTGGGAGCATGTGCCCAAGGATCTGATCATCGCCTGCTGGCACTATGGAATCCGCGACGAGAGCCTGAAGTTCTTCTCCGAGCGCGGCTTCCGCACCCTGGGCGCCGCCTATTACGATGGCGATGACCTGGAGAACTGCAAGGGGTGGCTGGAGTCGCTGCGGCGCACTCCAAACGCCGTGGGCATCATGTACACTTCCTGGCGGAACAAGTATGCCCTTCTGGGGCCCTTCGGCGACCTGGTGTCGCGGTAAAGCTGCCATGCCGGGCGGCGGCGGGATGACACGCGGGGTTCATCTGGAAGATCGGGGCCGGTGGTGGAACCAGCCGCCGGCCCCGACCGCAATTTGTTACAGGTTGTTCCAGGGCTTTTGGACCGGCGTCGCCATGTAGGCCGCATCCAGGGTAGCTATCGGCACGTACTTCACGTGGCCGTCGTAGTAGCAGACATTCACGCCATCCATGTGCGGGGCGACGTCGACTCCCGGGCGCCAGCGGTTCCGCTGGATGCACGCCTGGCCGTCTGTGCAGCCAGCGCATCCGGTGGCATTCCACTTCACCGCGCTCTGCCGCCAGTCTACGAAAAGCAGCAGGTCGGAAACGCTCTTGATCGTGGCTTCCGGGTTGCGGGCGAAACAGTAGCTGTAGGCATAGTGCGATCCATCGCCGACATCAAAGCACTTGTGGGGCGTGTTCGACCGGGAGGGGCAGCGCAAGACCCCCGTGTTTTTCACATAGGGGGAGACCAGGTGCGTCCAATAGACGCGGTTGGGCGACACGCCCACGTCGCGCGGCATCCCCGACTGGTCAAAGTCCTGACGGTACATCGAGAAAGCGATGCCCAGCTGCTTCAGATTGCTCTGACACGTTGCCTTGCGCGCATTCTCCCTCGCGCGCGCGAACACCGGGAAAAGGATCGCCGCCAGGATGGCAATGATGGCGATAACAACTAGCAGCTCAATCAGCGTGAAACCACGTCTTCTGTTCGACATCAGTCATTCCTTTCCGGACGGGCGCCCAAAGGAAGCCACTGCCGATAGGAGCAAGCCGGTCTTCGCGATGCCCGTGCCCTGTGAGACCGGGGTCCAGCGCGTTCCGCTCGTTCCTATTATAGCAGCGCCCACTAGGAGCGTCAACGCATCTACCCTTCCCCGGTGCCCGATTGCCCCGTGGAGAGCAGGCAGCAATCAACCATCTGGAGCATCACCATAGTTCACAAGGGGCGGCCGCGCGCTCAATCTTGCAGGAAAGCGCGCGTGCCTACCGAAGAAGAGGACGCCCAGACCGACCGAGGCGCCGGAATGCCACCGCGCCGGTGGGCAAGCAGGAGGAATCATGCAGGAAGAGACGATGGAGCGGTTCCCGCCCCGACGCACCGCTCTGAAGAACGGCTCCGAGGCTACCGTCCGACCATTGCTGCCGGAAGACGCAGAGGCGCTCGCCGCGTTCTATGCGAGCGTGCCCCTGGAGGATATCCGCTTCTACTGCCCGCATCCGCTCGACCGCGCGCACGCCCTGGCAAACGCAGAGAGGGCATTCAGCCCGCTGGAGGTAGTGCTCGTCTTGGAGACGGAGCCGGGATGCATCGCGGGCTACGCCTGGTACCGCTGGAAGGCGCCGAACGCCGAGCGGAGCACCTTCGGCATCTGCGTTGGGCGCTCGGTCCAGGGCGCTGGCGCCGGGCGCGCGCTCATGACGCGGCTGCTGGAGATCGCCGCCGAGGTCGGCCCCCCAGTGATGTGCCTCACGGTGCAGAAGGCAAACCCCCGCGCCGTGGCGCTCTACCAGAGCATGGGCTTCAAGATCGTGCGCGAGCAGATGCGCGGGCCGAAGGCCGATGGCCTCTTCCCCCCGGAGCCGGAGTACGCCATGGAGCGCGTGACACGCACTCCGTAGTGCGCCCGGCAGTGCGCTGCGTGTGGGCACAGCCCTAAAGGCTCCTCTGGATAGGACCGTAGGGACTCTGCTGGGAAGCAGCGCGGGCGTTCAGGTCCGCGCCTATCGGCACGCGCTCACGGTTTCGCCCCCTCCTCCGCGGGCGGCGGAATCTCCGTCAGCCCAAGGGCATCGAGGTCATGGAGCATCGCCGGCAGGAAACAGGTGCCCTGGGTGAACCCCTTGCCGAAGTCGCTAATGCTCGACCGGTGCATGAAGGCCGCGGTCGCCTGCTCCAGGAGCGCGCGGTTCTTGCGCCCTGGGTCGAGCAGGCAGCCGTAGGCGAGGCCATCCCCGACGAGGCTGATGGTCCAGTTTTGCCCTCGCGTGATGAACGTCTTGCACTCGGAATAGGCGAAGCCCGCGTGGGCAGGAACGTACGTCTCGCGCCACAGGAAATCCGCGTTGCGGCGGATGACGTTCTTGATCTCCTCGCGCGGCTGCGCGCGGTCGTACATCTTCAGCCCGTGCAACAGCACGCCGGTCATGAACGGCTTGCATCCCCAGCAGCGCGGCTGATGCTTGCATTCATTCGGATCGAGGAAGTGACCCCAACCGCCGCGCTCGGGATGCTGCGTCCACAGAACGGAGTCAGCGATGAGGCGCGCCGCGTTCAGGTAGGCGGGGTTTCCCTCAACGTTGTAGGCCCCGGTCAGCCCAATCAATGGCCAGCCGGCGTTGCGCTCGGCATAGTAGCGGAAGTCCGTGGTGCTCAAGGCGAAGCGGTCCGCGATCTTCCGCCCTGTCTCCAGGAAGCGCCTCTCTCCCGTCAGCGCGTAGAGAATGAAGTGGCCCTGCGCCCAGGTGTGGCCGCTGTCGCGAGGCCCGCGGTTGAAGCCGCGCATCCCCTTCCACGTATCGGGGAAGTAGCCGCCCGTGTGCCCGATGCAGTGGGTATACACCTGGCCCACCAGACCCGGATTAGCGGCGGCATGAATCGTATCGACATCTGCACTGTGCCTTTCGGCCTGCTCCGCGCGCCAGAGCATCTCCAGGTTACCGATGCGGGCAAAGTTGGCCGCCAGCGCCCACTGCGTGTCGTACTCCACGTTGCCCCAGTTCCAGCGGCGCTCGCCAAACCAGTCGCCGTAGTTGAGGAAGCCATACTCGCGCACCGTCTCGCAGCGCGCGAGGAACTTCGCGAACGCCTCGTCTAGCTTGCGCTCGTAGACCTCAAACTTCCCCTTGGCGCGCGGCACCATCGGACCGAACGCGCCACTGGCGCAATACCATTGGGGCGTGCAGGCCGCGAAAAGCGGGTGCTGCCAATGCGCGCCAGAGAGATACCGGCCGTCTTGAACCTCGGGCGCGAAGTCTACGGCCAGCTCGGTCGTCACGCGCACGCCCGTGCGGATCTTGTAGCGCCCTTCGTCGCACCAGAAGTAGAGCTTGTTGATATCGTCCTCACTGGCGCCGGCATACACGTCGCGCGGCAGCTCCGGGAGGAGATCCACCACGATCCCTCGCTCGTCCGCGCCAATCGCCTTCGGGTAGAGCTGCCAGAAGTCGCGCACCGCGACGGCGAGCACGCCCTCCGCGCTCGATGCAAGGATCCACCCGCCAGCCCGCCGGCCCTCGCGACCATCCGCAGTGAAATGATCGTCGCGGTCCTGCAGCAGGCGGCCCCCAAGCCGGAGGGGTATGGGGCCCTCCTCGGCACCACAGACCACACGGGAGCCGGCCAGTTGGGCAGGCACGCGCGCACGAAGCCCCCGGAACCGGGTCATCTCCGGCGTGGTCACGTCGTTCTCCAGGGTAAAGTGCGCCTGCACGGCGGGCCGGCCCGCGTGGAAGTGCATCCGGCAGAGGTAGCGCATGAAGCCCTCGCCGTCGCGATTGACCAGCTTTCCGCGCACGAAGAGGACCGCGCGCACGGGGCCCTGCTCCTCTATCAGCACCTGGTCCGGTGGCGCGAGCGCCGAGGAGTAGACCGTGCCTTTCTCGTCGATGATCTCAAAGCCGCCCTCGCCCGCCGGTGCGCTTCCCACGCGCTTCCCATTCAGGGTCACCTGCGCGAACGGGGCGAACCCGCCCGCACCAAGGGTCAGCTCCAGCGGCCCGGTGTTCACGGTAACGGGAAGCGCCACTTGCCCGACCACGTCCTCGCCCGCCGGGGGCCGCGAGGCAGTCACGCGGATCGGGCTCGGGGCGGGGCTGCCGGGCAGCCCGCACTCCAGGGTGTAGGATGCGCTCTTGCCTGGGGTGGTGCTTGCCAGGAAGCTCAACTGCAGCCACTTCACCGTGCCGCTGGCAGGCCACCAGGCGAGTGCCTGGAACTGCGCGGGAACGCTCTGGCCGCCGGCATCGAGGAGGCGGCAGTGGTGCGTGTCACGCAGGAGCCCCTCCGGCAGCGGCACGCCAGAAGTCACGGGCCAGACGGCGCGCGCCCGGTCCGTGGGTTCCTGAACGCTCAGCGGAATCCGCATGGGCGTCTCTCGCGCGGGGGTGCGAATCCCGTGCTCCGCGCGGTGCCGCTCGGGATCCCGCCAGAGGGTGTATGTCGCCGTGGCGCTCTGAGCCTCGTATTCCTCCTGGCGCGGCTCCTCGCACCGGATCTCCAGCCGATACCCCGGAGCGCGGAGTTCGGGCGGAAGCATGAGGTAGTGGTTGTTGACGGCGCCTCGCCCCTCATCGAGGGTTCCCTCCTGGCGAGGTGCCCCGGACCCGGTGGAGGTGTAGCGCGCGCTGGCCGTCGCCGGCCGGTTCGTCGTGAAGGCGATCATCACGCGCCCGGGGCGCTCTCCTGGCTCATCCGGAAGGTGCCAGGCCGTCAGATTGCTGATGGCAAGCGACGGTACCTTCGGCTTCTCGCCCAGCAGGCAGACGCTATGGAAACGCACCGGCCCGCTATGCTTTGCCGTCGCAACCCGGATTGTCTGCCCCTTGGAGAGGCGCACGGGGCGCTCGGTGTAGTGGAGCACCTCCCGGCCCGCGCGCGAACTTCCGACAAGAGTGCCCACCTTGCGCTCGCCCACCCACACGTCGAGGCCTTCGACGGTGGCCGTAGCGTCGCGCAGGATGAGCCCGATGAAGTAGCTGCCATCCCGCGGGCATTTCCAGGTCACCGCCTCGCCCGGATCGCCCTGGCCATCGAAGTCGTCGCTCATCAGCAGAGTGTAGCCGGTCACCTCCGCATCGCGCGGGCGAAGGCGCACCGTGCGCCGGTCCTGCCAGAGGCTGTAGGCCAGCTGGGCGAAGTCCGGAAGGGTGATCGAATCAAACCCCTCTGGACGGGGATAGGGCAGCTCGGGTGGAGTACGGTCTGGGTTGAGCGGTACCTTCACCATGATCCACTCCGTCGTATCGCTATCGGTCGCCGGGTTGCGCAGATGGCTCAGGATGTGCATCCGGAACTGGGTTTTTCCCTCCACGACGCGCATCTTGACGTCATCGCAGATGTAGACGGCGTTGCCCTGAACAATCGCGCGCACGGGGATCGCCGGCGAGACACGCGCGGCGGGGTTCAAGATGCGCGGGTCGCTTTGGGCATCCACAAAGCTATACATCACGTCCACGCCGCGCGCCCACTCCGTGTCCTGGCGGCCTGTCGAGCGGTCATCGTCGAGATCCGTGTAGAGGTGCAGGATGGTGCCCGTCGCGGGGTAGTCGTCGTGGAAGGTGATCTTCCAGACATAGCGGTCTCCACCCGCATGCGCGAAGAAGACCTTATCAATGTCGGGCGCCTTGCCATCCGCGCGGATGTTGGCATCGCCGGCGCCGCGCGCCTTGTCGTCGATGAGAAGCTGCAGCTCCTCGCTCCGGTCTGGATCCGTCCCCAGCTTCACCTCAATCTCGTCGGGGAGGCCGTCGCCGTCTCGGTCCTGGGCATAGGCCGCGCCGGGCAAAAGCGCCAGCCCCAGAAGAAGCGCGCATAGGCTTGTCCGGAACACCTTGTTCACCTCTCACACCTCCGACACCGCGTTGGCCCCACTCCGTCGGCCGGTTCGTCTTCGCCAGGAGCTCCTCTTGCCGGCCAGGGGGTATCTTTTGAGCGGTATATTCTCCGAAGCACACCCGGTTCCTTGTCTGGCGAAACGGCTGCGCCATCGGATGGCGCCCGCGGCGCCCGCTTCAACCGGGGCGAATGCTTCCCGACACGCCTCTTGCAACAGGAGAGCCCCCCCTTCCCGGCGAAGTAGCCATCGGCAAGGCGTGTGGGCAGCGGATGCCGATGCCCTGTGCGCGGTTCACTCACGGCGCGCGGGCATCCGCTTGCCAACGATGCCGTCGCAGCGACGCCCTTCCGGGTGAAGCGCGGCCGCGAAGGGCGGCAGATAAGAGGAACGCAGAGGAAGAGATAAGGAGGCCCGCAGCCGAGACGCCTCTGGGAACCCGAGGGCTTTCCTATCGTCTCATCCTCTCTTGGAGAAGGGAACGGATCATGGCAACGCTCAACGTAGCGATCATCGGCCAGGGACGCAGCGGGCGCGATATTCACGGCGCCTACCTCTCGAAAGACACCGAGCACTTCCGCATCGTGGCAACCGTCGATCTCCTGGAAGACCGGCGCCAGCGCTCGGCGAGGGAGTATGGCTGCGACGTCTATGCCGACTACCGCGACCTGATGAAGCGCACAGATATCGATCTGGTGGTGAACGCGACGCCGAGCCACCTGCACGTCCCGGTGACTCTGGAGTTTCTGAAGGCTGGCTTCAACGTCCTCTGCGAGAAGCCGTTTGCCCATTGCGTGGCCGATGTCAACAAGATGATCGCCGCGTCCAAGCGCTCTGGCAAGGTCCTGGCCGTCTTCCAGCAATCGCGCTACGCGCCCTATTTCGTCCAGATCCAGAAGGTGCTCGCCTCTGGCGTGCTCGGGCGCATCGTGCAGATCAACATGGCCTGGAACGGTTTCGCGCGACGCTGGGACTGGCAGACGCTGCAGCGGATGAACGGCGGCAACCTGCTCAATACCGGCCCGCACCCCCTCGATCAGGCGCTCTATCTGTTCGGCGAGGGGATGCCCAAGGTCTTCTGCCGTATGGATCGCGTCAACACCTACGGCGACGCCGAAGACCACGTGAAGCTGATCCTGACCGGTGACGATCACCCGCTGATCGACCTGGAGATCTCGTCGTGCGCGCCCTTCCCGGGCTTTCTCTACAACATCTACGGCAGCCGCGGCGGCCTGCGCGCCACGATGACGAGCGTCGAGTGGAAGTACTTCGTGCCGGAGGAAGCGCCCGAGCAGAAGCTGATCGAAGCCCCCCTCTCCAAGCCGGACGGCACGCCCGCCTACTGCGGCGAGCAGCTCCCCTGGCGTGAGGAGAAGTGGACGCCGGGCGAAGCGGATGGCGGCGCCTTCACCACGGCGACGGGCGGCCTCTACGGGCAGCTCTACCGCACCCTGACGACGGGAGTGCCCCTGGAGGTGACCCCGCAGCAGGTGCGCCGGCAGATCGCCGTCATCGAAGAGTGCCAGCGCCAGAACCCCCATATCTACTAGAAGCATCGGCCTGTCCGGGGGATGGGCATGCGGCCCATCCCCCGCGATGAGACGCGCCGCCGCGGCGCACCGCCTCCATCCCCGAGAAGGTGCGCCCGGCAAAGGGAACCCTTCATTCTGGGCGAAACCTTAGTGGCAAGGGGATGCCACTGGCTCCGGCCCGTGCCGGACAGCCTCTCGCGCGCTCCCCTTCTGGAAGGAGTCGTCCATGCCCCAGCTCCATATCGCTCTGCTACAGCTGGCCTCCCACGGCGCGGATCTGGCCGCCAATCTGGAAAAGGGCGAGGCGTTTTGCCGGCGCGCCGCGGCCCAGGGCGCCGATATCGCCCTCTTTCCAGAGATGTGGAGCATCGGCTACACCTTCTTCAACCCGGAGACGCCTGGCGACCAGGAGCGTTGGAACGCACTCGCCGTCGGATCGGATGACCCCTTCGTCACGCATTTCCGCGCGCTTGCCCGCGAGTTGGGGATCGCCATCGCGCTGACTTACCTGGAGCGCTGGCCCGGCCGGCCGCGCAACACCGTCTCAGTGATCGACCGTCGGGGCGAAATTCTCCTCACCTACGCGAAGGTGCATACCTGCGAGTTCGACGTGGAGCGCCACTGCACGCCAGGCGATGGCTTCCCCGTCGCCACGCTCGAGACAGCCGCCGGGCCGGTGCAGGTGGGGTGCATGATCTGCTTCGACCGCGAGTTTCCCGAGAGCGCGCGGATCCTGATGCTCAACGGCGCGGAGATCATCCTCGTGCCGAATGCCTGCGGCCTGGATGCCCACCGGCTGATGCAGTTTCGCACCCGCGCGTTCGAGAATATGGTGGGCCTGGCGATGGCAAACTACGCCGCCCCGCAGCACAACGGCCACTCCATCGCCGTGGACGCCGTCGCCTATCCCGAGATCGATGGCGAGCCGCGCGACACCTTGATCCTGGAGGCAGGAGAGGCCGAGGGGATCTATCTGGCGCCGTTCGATCTCGAGCGCCTGCGCGCCTACCGGGAGCGCGAGGCGTTCGGCGATGCCTACCGCCGCCCCCGGCTCTATGGGCGGCTGGTAGAAACAACCGTTCACCCGCCATTCATCCGCAGTGACGCCACCCGCTGACAGGAGGATAAGCCGATGTTCAGAACGCTTGCCGCCATTGGGATGCTGCTCTGCGCCCTGGGATCGCCCGCTTCGGCAGCCAGACTCGTCCTCGTGGAAGATGGCCAGGCGCGGGCGCAGGTGGTCATCCCGGACGAGGCGAATGCCCGGGTACGCGATGCAGCCGATGACTTCGCCCGCGTGCTCGCGCGGATGAGCGGCGCCCGGCTCCCCATCGTGAAGGAATCGGCCAGCGACCCGGTCCGGCCGCGCGTGCTTATCGGCGCGTGCTGGGCCCCGGAGGGCCTGGGGGCAGATCCGGCCGCGATCCGCGGCGATGAGGCGTACGCGGGTTACGTGATCGCCTGCGACGGGAAGAGCCTGGTGCTGCGCGGGAACACGCCCGCTGGCACGGCGAACGCCGTCTATGGCTTCCTTCAAGACGAGCTGGGAGTGCGCTGGTTCCTGCCCACCGAGCTCTTCGAGGTAGTGCCGGCACGGCGGTCGGTCGCCGTTCCCGAAATGCGCCGGGTGGTCACGCCCAGCTTTGTCTGCCGTCTGGCAAGCGCGTCGTGGAACCCTGAGGCGCTTGCCTGGAGCCGGCGTAACCGCTGGGATACTCATGAGGGCGGTTGGGCGATCCCCTACGCCGCGGGCTTCCGGCACTGGATGTATGCCGTCTTCCCCCCGAGCAAATATGGCAAAAGCCACCCGGAGATCTACCCGTTGCTCAATGGCAAGCGCGCCATCCCCTCGAAAGATGGCGAGCAACTCGCGCAGCCCTGCACTGGCAACCCGGAGACGGTGCGCATCGCCATCGCGGAGGTGAACGCCTATCTGGACGCCCATCCAGAGTGCCACACCTATCCCTTCGGGATCAACGACAACAACACGTGGTGCGAGTGTGACCTCTGCACGGCGCAGGATGTGGAGCGGCCCCTCTACCGCGGGCGTAAGATCTACTCCGACCGCTGGTACACCTTCGTCAATGCCGTTGCCCGTGGCGTGCGCGCCAGGCACCCGGAGAAGTTCATCGGCTGCTTTGCCTACGCGGGCGTCGAGCTGCCGCCCCTCCGGATCGAGCGGATGGAGCCCAACGTCTTCATCAACCTCACGCAGGATACGGCGCAGTATTTCGACCCCGCCTATCGCAAGGTGGATTATGACCTCATCCGCGCCTGGCAAAAGAAGTGTGATCACGTCGGCAAGTACGATTACTATGGTCTGGGGGCGCTGGCGCCTCGCGTCTTCCCACACCTGCTCGCCCGCGACCTGAAGGCGGTCCACGGGATGGGCGTGCGCGCCTTCCACAGCGAGCTCTATCCCTACTGGGCGCACATGGGCCCGATGCTCTACGTGGCCAGCCGGCTCCTGTGGGACGTCCGGCTCGATCCCGACCGTGTGTTGCGCGAGTTCTACTCTGCTTTCGGACCCGCGTCGGGCGAGATCCGGGCGTTTTACGAAACGCACGAGGCAGCGTGGATGAACCAGAAGACGGGGAAGTGGTTTGGCGGGATCAGCAGCGCCGCGGAACAGATGGACTGCTACACGCCGGCGCGGGTGGCGCGCGCCGTGGAGCACCTGCGCCGGGCCAAAGCTCTGGCAACCGACGAGACGACCCGGGCGCGCGTCGATTTGATCGCCCGTAGCTATGCCTACCCGGACCTGCTCCTGCGCGGTTGGACCACCGCCCGTGCCCTCGGGGAGGCCACGCCACGGCGCCCGGCGGAAGCCAGGGCACTCGCTGGCCGCGTGGAGACGCTCCTCGCCGCGCTGGATGGCGAAGAGGCGTCCTGGAAAAAGAGCATCGCCGACGACCCTCTCGCGGACCGATGGTACCAGAACGGCGGGCGGCCTCAAATACGCAGCCAGTGGCGCTCGACGGTGCAAGCCGCCATGCTGGATGGGCTTCACGCCCTCGCACGCTGGGAGAAGAGCCCCGCCGGCCAGAAGGCAGCACAGGACACACGCGCTCTGCTCGACCGGATCTCCGCCCATCCCCAAGCGGGCTTCCTCTGGAAGGCGATGCAGGGCACGCTAACGCTCGGCGCCAACTTGCTCCCCAACCCCGGCTTTGAGGAGGCGAAGGGCGGCCAGCTCGGTCCTGCCGGTCCCGAGTGGAAGAGTGCCAGCGCGGCTGCCGGGTGGAGCACCTGGCAGGAGAACCCCCATGAGGGCCGCTTCTTCCTCGACACGGAGGAGAAGCATGAGGGGAAGGCCGCAGGCGCTTTCCAGGGCGGCGGCTGCCTCTGCTACATCACCACGGTGCCCATCGAGACGGGCAAGCGCTATCTCGCCCAGGTGTGGGTGCGCAGGCCGACCGCACGGGAGGGCACCGCGGTATCGTTGGAGATCCGCTGGAACGACGCCGCCGGCCGCTGGTATAACGGCGCCTCCAATCTACGCCTGGATGCCAAGAGAGCCGGCGTCTGGGAGCACCTACAGCTTCCCTTCACGGCGCCCCCGGGCGCTGCCCGCGCCGTCATGTTGCTCACGGGCTACGGGATCGACAAGGAGGACGTGGTCCGCTTCGACGATGCCTTCCTCGGAGAAGCCAGAGAGTGACAGCCTGTCCGTCGGTCCGGCGCGGGCGACGATACCACGGATGAAGTGGACGAACACGGATGGGCGGGGTGCGGCCATCCGGGGGCGCGGGCCATACCCGCGCGGGCGAAGCCCTGCCGGGCTGGGTCGGGCTCCATCTCCAGTTGCCCGCGCGTTCCTGCGGGGGCAGCAGGAGAGCACTGTCGGTCGGTGAACGTGGGTTAGTAGCAGCCGCAAGACAGGCGGCGAGAGCGTTGGTGGGGCCGCGCCCGTTTGCCTGCCCTGGGAGGGAACCTTCGATGCAGCGAGCTTTCTGGGTACTGCTGCCCGCACTCTGTGGCATCCTCTGGTTGACCATCCAGCCTGTTGCCGCCGCGCCAGCCGAGTTCCACATAGCGCCAAATGGCAGCGACCAGGCGGCAGGAAGCGCCCAGGCGCCTTTCCGCACGCTGGCGCGCGCGCGCGATGCCATCCGGGCGCTCAAGCGTGGCAAGGGTCTCCCCGAGGGTGGCGCGCGCGTGATCATCCACGGCGGGGTTTACCGGCTGGAGGAGCCGTTCACGCTCGGGCCGGAGGACTCCGGCACCGCGGAGGCGCCCATTGTCTACGCGGCGGCGCCTGGGGAGCGCCCCGTCCTCTCGGGTGGCCGCGTCATCCGTGGCCTGCGCAAGCAAGCCGACGGATCCTGGTCCGTCACGCTTCCCGAGGCCGCCGGACGCAAGTGGGTTTTCCGCCAGCTCTTCGTGAATGGCCGGCGCTACATCCATGCCCGCTCGCCCAACAAAGGCCAATACTACATCATCCGCGGCGTGCCAGCCGAGGATGGTTCAGGCCGCACGGCCAGGGATCGCTTTGCCTTCCGAGGAGGCGACCTCCAGCCGTGGCCGAACCTCTCCGATGTCGAGTTGCGCATCACCTTCAGCTGGAACGATGGCCACTTCCCTCTCAAGGCGGTGGATCCAAAGAACCGGATCGTCACGCTCGCCGGACCGGCGGTGTGGGAGCTCCCCAAGCCGGGGATGGCGACCTGCCCCTACATCGTGGAGAACCATCCCGGCGCCTGCGACGCCCCGGGCGAGTGGCAGCTGAACCGTGAAACAGGCGAACTGCGCATCATCCCCTTCGATGGCGAGGATCTGGGCGCAGCAGAGGTGATCGCGCCCGTCATCGAGCGCCTCGTCGTCGCTCAGGGCGACCCCGAGCAGAGCCGATTCGTGGAGCACGCTCGCTTCGAGGGCCTGAGCTTCCAGCACGCCGCCTGGCACCTGCCGCCAACCGGCTTCTCCACGCCGCAGGCCGCCTGCACGCTCGGCGCCGCCCTGGAGTTCCACGCCGCGCGCCACTGCGCCGTCACCCGCTGCGAAGTCACCCGCGTCGGGCGCTACGCAATCTGGTTTGACCTCGATTCCTCCTACAACGAAGTCCGGCAGTGCCACCTCCATGACCTGGGTGGCGGCGGCGTGCGCATCGGAAACGCGGAGCGCCCTGCTGGCTACGAGCGCATCGCCCATCACAACGTGGTGGATAACAACCTGATCCATAACGGCGGGCACATCCATCCGGGCGCGACCGGCATCTTCATGGCCTACGGTCGCAACAACACCTTCTCGCACAACGAGGTCTCCGACCTGCGTTACACCGGAATCTCGCTCGGGTGGACGTGGGATATCGTCTACTCGGGGACGCGCGAGAATATCGTCGAGTACAATCACGTCCACCACGTGATGCGCGCGCTGGAGGACGGCGGTGGCATCTATAGCCTCGGGCTCACCCCCGGCTCGGTGATCCGCAACAACGTGGTCCACCACATCGGCACGCCCCCGAATGCCATCGGCCACGGCATCTACATCGACGGCGGGAGCTCGGGGCTGCTGGTCGAGAACAACATCTGCCACGACTGCGGCCACGGCGGCATCCGGATCCAGCGTGGCACCTCCTGCATCACCGTCCTCAACAACATCTCCGCGTTCTGCGGCTTCGGCCTGGGTATCGACTCCGAGCGCACGAATATCTTCCAGTATAACATCGTTCTCCTCGATGGCACGGCCACGCCCTTCCGCGACGTCTCCGAGTGGCAAAGCTACAACAAGATCATCGACCGCAACCTCTACTGGCGTCCGGATGAGAAGCCGATCAAGTTCCTCAGCTTCTCGTGGGAGGAGTGGCGCAAGAAAGAGGGCATCAAGGACGTCTGGTATACTCCGCGCATGGACGCGCACTCGCAGATCGCGGACCCCAAGTTTGTGGATGTCGAGGGGCGGGACTTCCGCCTCCAGCCCGACTCGCCGGCGCTCGCGATGGGGTTCCGCCCCATTGACACCAGCCGGGTGGGGCTTTACGGCGAGAAGGAGTGGACATCGCTTCCCGCGCGCGTCGCGCTCTCCCCACTTCTGCCGCACGAGCAGCAGCCGCTCCTGATCCTGCCCGAGGACAACTTCGACGACGGCCTACCAGGACAGAAACCGGCGCTAGCGGCCGTGGTGGAGGACGTCGAGAAAGGCGCCTTCGTGGAGATCACCGACCGGCGCGCGCTTTCCAAGCCCCACAGCCTGCGCTTCGTGGATGCGCCAGGCCTCACCTACCACCTGCCCCATGTCTTCTACAGCCCCTCGCTGGTTGGCGATATGCGCCTGCGCCTGGAGTTCGACCTCTACCGCGAGCCGGGCGCCATGCTATGGAGCGAGTGGCGGAGGATCGCCTCCCATGAAAAGGTTGGGCCTTGCCTCTACATCGAGAAGGACGGGCAGCTTCTGCTCAACGAGAGGCGTCCCACCGAGGTGCGCCTTCCCGCGGGCGAGTGGATCCATTTCGAGATCACCGACGGCCTGGGCGCCCTCGCCGATGCGCGCTGGGAGATGAAGATCACCGATCAGGCCGGCCGGGTGCTCTTCGAGGGAATGGATCTCCCCTGCGGGCCCGAGTTCGACCGCCTGCTATGGCTCGGTTTCGTCAGCAACGGCACCGAGGCCGCCGAAATGTACCTGGATAACATCGCCCTGCGCCGGATCGAGCCGTAGAGGGCCGCCCGGGATGACCGCAGAGCACATCACGAGGAGAGAACACGATGTTCATTGACTGCCATGCCCATGCCTACCGGAAGCGCCCGCCAGCCTACTCCTTCTCCACCGCGGAGCAGGTGCTGGAGCGCTACGACGAGCTCGGAATCGAGAAGGGAGCGCTCCTGCCCATCGTGAGCCCGGAGATCTACCTGCCACAGGCCAACGAGGATATCCTCGATATGGTGGAGCAGTATCCGGACCGCTTCTTCGCCTTCTGCAACATCGACCCGCGCGCGCTCACCAACTCGGCCGATGCGCCTCTGGGCAACCTGCTCCGCTACTACAAGGACCGCGGCTGCCGGGGCCTGGGCGAGGTGATGCCGAACCTCCCGGTCATGCACCCGATGGTTCAGAACCTCTTCCGACACGCGGAAGAGGTGGGCCTGCCCGTAACCACCGACGGCTCGGATCAGCTCACCGGCGACTTCGGCCTCTACGACGACCCGGGGCTGCCCCAGCTCGAGCACACACTGCAGCGCTTCCCCAACTTGGTCTTCCTTGGCCACGGCCCGGTCTTCTGGTCCGAGATCGCGCGCCTGGAGACGACCGGCGAGCGGGGCTACATCTTCCGCATCGGCGGCGGGCAGGTTGGACGCCTTCCCAAGGGTCCTGTCAAGGAAGAGGGCGTCGTGCCCAAGCTCATGCGCCTCTACCCCAACCTTCACGGAGACCTCTCCGATGGCACCGCCTACAATGCACTCGCTCGCGATCCGGAGTACGGCCCGAAGTTCCTGACGGAGTTTCAGGACCGCCTCCTCTTCGGCACCGATATCTGCTTCCCCACGATGCCGATCCGGCTCGTCGATCTCCTGATCGAGTGGCGAGACACGGGCAAGATCTCCGAGGAGGTCTTCCGCAAAGTGGCGCGCGAGAACGCGATCCGCCTCTTCAACCTGGAGTAGCCCGCGGGTCGGAGCCTCTCTCGCGCCTTTGACTTCGCCGGCTGCCTGCAAGGCGCCGGCGAAGCCGCCTCCCCGAGGAGGCCGCGTTCACCAGGGCAGTGGCCGCCAGACAGTTCTAGCGGTCAAAAAGCAGCCAGCCGAAGTCGGTGGCAGGGTTGAGGTAGCCCCACACCAGGCGCCCGCGCGCTGGCACCTTCTTCGCCCAGGAGGCGGAGGCCGCCCCCTCCTTGCCAGGCACCGGGAGTGCGCGCTCCACGTTGATCCGAAGCGGCGCCAGGCCCTTCGCGCCGCCCCGCCCCAACCACGAGAGCGGGAGGCGGAGGACAAACGACCACCGCCCACCCTCAATGCGCGAGACCACCCGGAACGCCGGCGCCTCGCGCGGGATATAGCCATCGTCCTCGGTGTAGCGCGCCGAGCCGTCCGAGTTCACTGTGAAGATCCGGCGGGGCTCCGTCCGGAACCGCTCCACCATCACCTGCACC
>DUUU01000606.1 GCA_012841485.1 Armatimonadota bacterium | reverse complement strand
CGGCGCACCCGGGGTGCGCCGCGCCCGGCCGTTCGGTTTACTGAACCTTGAGCAGCTCGACCTCGAAGATGAGGATGGCTCGCGGCGGGATCACCGGGGGCTGGCCCTGCTCGCCGTAGGCCATCGTGTAGGGGATGATCAGCTTGCGCACCCCGCCCGGCTTCATCGTCGCCACACCCACGTCCCAGCCTTCGATGACCTGGCCCTGGCCGAGGGTGAATTCGAAAGGCTCGTTGCGCGTGCGGGAGCTATCAAACTGGGTGCCATCCACCAGCCATCCGGTGTAATGCACCACCACGTTCTGGCCCGGCTGCGGCGAGTCGCCGGAACCAGTCTTCACGTCGATGTACTGCAGGCCGCCCTCCATGCTCTGGGCCTCCGCGTCCGTGGGCGTGCCCAACTCGCGTGCTCTCGCTACCGCCTCTTCTCCGGTCTCGGAAGGAGGCGCCTGCTCCACCACGGGCGCGCTCTCCTCGACGGGCGCTTCACGCCTGCATCCCGAAAAGAGAAGCCCACCAGCCAGCGCCGGAAGGAGTACCATCATCCAGGGGAACGCTCTCTTCATCTCATAACCTCCAAGGGTGGGAATCGAGGCACGGCATCTCCTTTGCGCGGGAGCTCGCGGTCCACCCCGGGTCGCGAAGCCGCCCGGGAAGACGTGGGCGCGAAACGGGGATCTGCCGTGTGGATCAGAATGGAACGCGCGCGAGACCGTGCTCGCGGCAGCCAGCGCGCCGGACGAGCCATCAGTGCCCGCTCAGGAAGCGGAAGCGAACGGGCTCGACTCGACCGGGAAACGTAGAACCGCCCCTTTGCGCCGCGGACGGCCGATCTGCGCGTGTTGCAGAGCGCCAAAGACGCCTCCAGCCGCCTCCAGGAGCGCCCGGCAGAGCCGGCCATACGTGTTCGCCTCGTTGGCCGATACGCAACGCGCGCAGTAAGGGGCACTCAACAGCTCGCCCTCGGGTCCCTGAGCGGTGAGCACCGTAGGAAAGGGATCCGGTTGCCCGCAGACGACGCACTTCTCGACGGGGGTGAACTCGGCCTCCGCCGTCTCGGCCAGCTCCTGAGCAACGCGGTAGAGGCTCTCCGAGAAGCCGGGCTCGCAGACTGCCAACCGATAGCGGCGCTTAATCACCGCCTCCAGACTCTCAAGAGTCGCGATCCCCTCCCCCACGTCTCTCACCGCGTACACAGCAACAGGGCCGATAACAATCGGCCTTGCTTCCCATCCTGCCGCCCGCAGATGCTGCGCCAAACGGCGCGACCGGAGTCGACTCCCTGTCTCCGCGATCACCATCGCGCGCTGGCCGACCACGCAGAGGCACAACTCCAACTGTGCCACAGCCTTCACGGAGGATGCCACGACCCTCACTCCTTACTCTGCCTGATTCCGGCAGATGCTTTCGCCTGCTTGGCAAGTCTTACTATATCACACCCATGCTTGCCTGTCAACATGCGCTATCTAGTGTACAAACCGTATGCTCGCTACTATATATAGTATGGTGGCAGGAAGGGGCAATCTTGCCCGAAACGGGGCAATCCCCTTGCGAGAGCCTCCTCTCTCGTGCTATAATGCCGCCACGATAATCCTGCTGCGGAGGTCTGTTCCCGATGCACGAGCATAAAAACCCCTTCCTATCGGCGGCTGCGATCCGCCGTATCCTGGCCTTGCACTCCTTCTCCGAGGCCAACCGGGCCTACCTGATCGAGGAGGCAGAGCGCCGCGAGACGTGGGAGCGAGAGGTCGAGGCGCTCATGCATGAAGTCCTGCCGCCCCATGCCGGTGTCTCTCCGAGCACCGACCTGTGTGAAGTCGCCGGAGCGGAGATCGCCGGGCGCTACCCCACACTGGTTGCCAGCGATCCCTCTTCCATTCCTTGAACCCGATGCCTGGCGATGCCGCCCCTGCCCGGAGCATCCGGCAGCGCCGGATAGCTCCCGGGGGGCGCGCGGCCGGCCACTTCCCCAGTGATGCCCACGACCGACCTCGCGGCAGGGGCAACCAGTTGCCTTGGGGAGAGCCTTCGGCGGGAGTGATCGGCTCCCGGGTGGGCCCGGGAGCCCCGTGCATGGGCGCTAGAGCACGCCCTTTGTCGAGGGAATCTGGGTCGAGCCCGGCTCCACTTCCTTGGCGACGCGCAGCGCGCGCGCGAACGCCTTGAACGCGGCCTCGATCAGGTGGTGCGTGTTCTTGCCTGCCAGCGCCGTGAGGTGCAGCGTGATTCCGCCGTTGAACGCGATGGCCCGGAACACCTCCTCCGCCAGCTCGGCGTCGAACTCTCCCACTTTCCCGGTGACCGGGAGGTAGCACGCCAGGAAGGGGCGGCCGCTCAGGTCGAGGGCGCACTGTATGAGGGCTTCGTCGAGAGGGACGATCGCGCTGCCATAGCGCACGATTCCCGCCTTATTCCCCAACGCCTGCCGGATCGCTTCGCCCAGCACGATCCCCGTGTCCTCGGCGGTGTGGTGGAAATCGATGTGCGTATCGCCCTTCGTCCGGATCTTCAGGTCGATCCGGCCATGTCGGGCAATTTGGGCCAGCATGTGATCGAGGAAGCCGACGCCCGTGTCGATGTCGTACTGGCCGGTGCCGTCCAGATCCACCTCCAGATGGATCTCCGTCTCATGGGTGCGCCGTTCGATGGTGGCCCGGCGCGGGGTAGTTGCCACGCTCTTCTCCTCCCAAAGAATTGTCGTAGGAGACATTCCATCGCGGGCGGGCGTTTCCCTGCTCGTGCCGCGCACGCTTGCCCCGGGGCAAGTGGCCCTGCAGGTAGGAAAAGGGCGGCGCCGTGTCGCATTAGGAGGGGGGCGCTGCCGATAACCTGCCCGCAGGGGGGGGAGCACCGGGGCCGGCGGGCCGCCGCCTGCTCACCGGCGCGCCGTGGAGAACGAAGATGCGCAATCTGATGAGAGTGGTATTCCTGGCTCTCTTGTGGGCCGCCGGCCTCTCCGTGGCGGGGGCAGACCCGGAGAACCTCCTGAGGGACCCGGGCTTTGAACAGGTGAGTGGGGGAGTCTTTGCCCGGTGGAGCACGCCCACCTACTGGCAAGGGAAACTGAGCGTGGCCAACGAGGCGCATGGGGGCCGGAGGGCCGCCCTGCTCTCCACGACCGAGAGGGCCGGCAAGTGGCTGGGCCGAGTTTATAACCCGGCGACGCTTGCCATCACCCAGGGGGCTCGCTACAGGCTCTCGATCTGGGCCAAGGGGAAGGGCGATTGCGTCGTCGGCTGCATCGAGTATAGCAGGAAAGAAGGGAAATCCACCTACCAATACGTTCCCCTGGACCCGCCCGTGCCGCTCTCGGACGCGTGGCAGCCGATCACCTTCTATTACACGCCCCGGGATCCTCTGGCGACGACGGTGGCCTTCTATGCCGAGGTGCGTGGCGAGGGCAGCCAGGTGCTCCTGGACGATGCCTTTATTGGCCTAGAGCCGCTTCCCGGCTACGCGCTCACCGTGCGCCCGGAACACACTATGGTCCCGGTGGGCGCCACGCTCCGCTTCCGGATCGAGGCCTCGGGGCCTGCGGGCCGGCAGCCGGCGGCGGTCAGCATTCGCCGGATGGAGGGCGAAGCGCCCGTCATCGAAGAGGTGGCGCTGGATGCGGCCGGCAAGGGAGAATACCTCCTGCGCATTCCGGAGGGCACGGAACCGGGCGTGGTCAGCCTCTCCTTTGTGCTGAAGGATGCCGGACTCGCGGTGCCCCACTGGGCCGACGTCGTCGATGGTGAAGCCTACCGCTGCTTCGCGGACGCCGCGGCGGGCGTGCGACTGGAGAAGCCGGCGCACCTCCTCTTTGTCGGCGACAGCCTGACCGCATTCTACCGGGGTTATAACTACGTGGATAAGGTGCGCGGGTGGCTGCAGCAGCGCTTCGGCGAGGATGTGACCGTCACCAATGCCGGCGTGGGGGGTGACTATACTACGCGCGTGCTGGCGCGCCTGGAGAAGGATGTGCTGGCGAAGAAGCCGACGCATGTCTTCGTCTTCCTCGGGCACAACGATAGCAAGCTGAAGAGCACCACCGGGTATCAGGACGCCGTGGTGCCCCCGGCGGTTTTCGAGCAGGAGTACCGCGAGATCGTGCAGCGCGTGCGCGCCACCGGGGCGCGGGTGACGGTGATCTCGGCGACCTCCTCCGTCTACGAGATCACCAAGGCGAGTGCGGAAGCCGCGGCGAAGGCCGGACGGGTACACAACCTCTTCGGCAAGCCGGAAGTGATGGAGCAGTTCAACGCGATCGCGCGCAAGGTGGCGGAGGAGAACGGGTGTGGCTACCTCGACGTGTACGAGCCGACGCGGACCCACCCGAAGAAAGCCTCGCTCTTCACGCAGGACGGCGTTCATATCAACAACGAGGGGAACCGGTTGGTGGCCCTAGAGATCCTGAAATACCTGGGAAAACCGTGACACGAAGCGAGGCATCCAGCCACTTGCGATGGGAAGCAGGTTCTGAGAGCCGATGACAAGCGCCGAGATCCCGATCCCAGCCGGGGCGCGGCCGGCGGCGCTTCCACTCTTCCAGCTGATCGAGCGCGTGGAATCCCCCGGTCGTGCAGATTGGACAGACATCCCTGCGGGGCCGGGGAACTACATCGTCTTCCTGCCAGAGAACGTGCCCTTTACCATCTCTCCGGACGCCCCCGCGCTGGAAGCGGAGCGCATCCGCGACAAATGGGAGCGGATCAACCTGCGCAAGCCAACGGATATCCTCTACATCGACAAGGCGGCGAGCCTGCGCCAGGCGATTCGCGCCCTGGCGCGTTTCGGGGCCGGCCGGGGCGGCCCTGCCCGCGGGGGCGAGTGGCTCTGGCAGGTCGCATCGATCCGCCAGGCGCGATTGGAGTGGATGGAGTGCGCTCCTGGCAAGGAGAAGGCGATGAAGGAGACTCTCCTCGCCTGCTTCCTCGAGGAGCATGGGGAGTGGCCCCTTGCCAACCGGCGCTATCGCTGAACCGGCATCCAGACCGTCATCTCGGACACCCCACGGTTGGCCCAGGCGTAGTAAGGGACGAGGCGGATCGGAACGCGCTCGGGTTGCCACTGCAGAGGCCGGTGGAGCCGGCCTCGCCAATCGCCCTCGGGCACGCGGACCGCCTTGCCGTCCAGGGTGGTGATGCCCCCCAGGAGATCGGCGCGATAGCGAGCGGACCAGCGCGCATCGGCGGGGATCCGCACCTCCGAGACGCGCACGCCCGGCGGCAGGTCGGGCGATTCCAGGCAGTAGAGGATCGGCCCGCGCATCACCGCCACCTGCCCGCGAAGCTGCTCTACGCGCGGGTGAGCCTCGATCAGACACGGTTCCATCGGCAGGATGAGGCAGAGCCGGTCTCCCGGCAGCCAGGTGCGCCGGATGCGGGCATAGCTGCCGGGAACGGCGTCCACATCCAGCGGGCGGTCGTTGAGCAAGAGATAAGCCTCCTCCACCCACTCGGGGATGCGCAGCCGAAAGGTGAAATCCGCGGGCGCTGGCATCTCCAACGTCAGCTCGATCTCTCCCTCCCAGGGATAGCGCGTCTCCTGGATCACCCGCACCGGCATCCCATCGGCCAGCGTCTCCTCAAGCGTGCCGGCTCCGTAGTGATGCAGCCACAGCCCCTCGTCCGAGATGCTGTAGAGGTAGCCATGCCACTCCGCGATGAAGCGGAGCACGCTCAAGGGGCAGCAGGCGTGGGCTGGCCCAGGGGGGAAGCGTTGGGGTGCATCTCCCGAGAGGAGCCGATGCTCCTTCCCATGCCAGCGCAGAGGGTTGGTGGAGAACCAGCTCATGCCATCCAGGCCAATCGCCGAGAGGATGGAGTTATAGACAGTGCGCTCGATGACGTCTGCATAGCGCGCTTCGCCGGTAATGGCGAGCATGCGCCAGTTCCACATCACGTTCCCGATCTGCGCGCACGTCTCGTTGTAGGCGGTTGCGTTTGGAAGGTCGTACGCGGGGCCAGCAGCGCCACTCACCTCATGGGCGCTCGTTGGCGGTCCGCCATCGCCGGGCCAGCGTATGGAGAGCGCCAGGTGGGAGGCGCAGCACCCGCCGTTCACATACAGCTTGTGCTCGGTCAGGTCCTGCCACAGCCGCTCGAGCGCCTCCAAGAGCGAGGGATCGCCCGTCTCCATGTAGGCATCCGCCGCGCCCGCGTAGAGATGGGTGGCAAGGACCATGTGTCCGACAACCTCTGTCTCCCTGCGCAAGGGGACGAAGTCCTGGGTCTGATCGCTGCCACCGGGCAGGGCGCCCCGGCCGTCGATGAAGTGGTTGGCCATCTCCAGGTAGTGCGGCTCTCCCGTCGTCCGGTAGAGCTCGACGCCCGCCATGATGATCGTGGGGTTGAACGGGAAGCGCGCCAGTTCTGGCCGGCGCTCGCGAAAGGTGGCCCAGACGTGGTTGGCGGCCTTCCGCGCGACGCTGAGCAGGCTCTGCTTGCCCGTCACGCGGTGGTGGATGCACGCCGCGGTGATCAGATGGCCGATCACGTGTAGCTCGTGGTGGTGGGTGTCATGGTAACGTGGCCGACCGCGCACGATAGTTTGTGTTGCCAGGTAGCCATCGGGCTGTTGCGCGCGCGCGATCACGTCGATCGCCTCATCCATCTGGGCATCCAGTCTCCGGTCGCCCGTGGCGGCGTAGAGACTGGATGCGGCCTCGATCCACTTATAGACCCACCCATCCTGCCAGAGGGGGCCAGTGAAGTCGCCCTCCTCCAGGCCAGCGGCGATGCGCAGGTTCGTAAGCGCGTGGCCCTGCTTCCGGTCGTTCAACAGGTCCCATAGATGGGGAAGAGTCACCTCGCGGCACTGGCGAAAGCGGTTGGACCAGAAGCCCTTTGCCCATCGCACCGAGCGTAGATTCACACTGCGCAGCTTGCAGTGCGGACTGGCGTCTGTCTTGATAAGCCCATGGTCTCGCCTAGCGGAAGCGCGCATATGCGGTTACCTCCCCTGTCTCACTCGTTCAGCGCGCGGCCGCTGCCCCCTCGGATGCCCATCTCAGAGACGAGCAGATCCAGGTAGCGGTTCGCGCGCAGGGAATGAACGGCGGTGCTGCGTGCCGTGACCGCGGGTGAATCGGCGCCCGGAGGGTGGTCGCGATCGATGGCGAGCCGGTCCGGGGGCTGCCCGCGCGCGTTCCGATGTGGAACTCTCCCGGCTGCATCGCGGCCGAGTGGCCAGCCAGGCATGGAGAGAGGAAGTGCCGTGACGCGTGCCTTTAGTCTCCCAGCTTCCGCGTCCAGGCTCAATGATGAGATCACCCTGGTTCTCCTCCAGAATCGTGTCGCGGACGTGGGACCCCGGGCAGGTGTAGGCGCCCGAGGCGGTCAGCATCGATCGGGAACAGCCTTCAGTTCGCTACCGAGCGAGCATCTCCTCCAGTTCTTATACAGATATATACAAATATATGCGCCCCGGCTCTCAGCCGGTGTTCGTTATCCTGGCATCACAGACCATCCGCCACGGCCGCGCACCGGTCCTCTCCCGGCCCGGAAGGGGCCACACAGCACAGCCCAGGGTGTCTGCACCCTGGGTAACGCTCCCCTTCACTGGGGCCGGCCAGATAGCGCGGCGGTAAATCACCGCGCTGCTTGTGAACGAGGCCCTACGGGCTGGTTCGCGGAGCCCCGAAGGGGCTTCGCCGGTCGGCAGCGCGAAGCTTCAGATCCGCGCCTGTAGATTCCAGGCGCTCGGACCCTCCCCATCCGTGTACGTCTTCTTCATCCGTGGTATCGATGGCATCGCCGACGGGGGCCCGGAAGGTCCGGTCTCTCTCATCGACGAATCCTCCTCTCCACGGAAGAGAGCTTTTCTGCTCCGGAGAGGTCACGGCCATGTGTCGCTTCATCACGCTCGCGTGTCTGCTCGTTGCCATGGCCGGCGTGGCCGGCGCCGAGGAGATCTTCCGGGATGGCTTCGATGCCCCGTCAGACGCGGCGCCTCTCAAGCAGACCTGGGGCGATGCGCCGGCGCACGTAGAGGTGAACGCTGTCGTACCGGGGGCGGGCGTTGGGGGCGGTCCGGGCGCGCGCCTGCGCCTGGCTTACCCGGAGGAGCTAAAGCACCGGCTGAGCTACTTCACGTACACGCTGAAGGAGCCGGTGCCGGTCATCCCGGAACTGAAGGAGATCTCCTTCCGGGTGAAGGCGAACGTGCCGGTTCATCTGAAGGTGCCCATCGGCCCCTACGGGTTCATCTACCATGCCCCGGGCGCCGGCCCCAGCCAGGAGTGGCAGCGCGTGACGCTCGCCCGGGCGTATGACGAACTGAAGGCGTGGTGCGACCGGGGAGGGCGTTCGGTGGAGGGGGCCTTCATCACGGGTATCATCGTGGCCGTCGTTCCAACGAAAGGCGGGGTGGCAGAAGTGTCGATCGATGAGATCACAATGGCGGGGTCGGAAGGGGCGCGTGCTGCAGCGCGCGAGGAGCGTATTCGCCGGCGCACGCGCAAGGTGCGCGTCAGCGTCGTCTCTCAGATCTGGAGTGACGAGGGGCGGACGCTCGAAGCCGTTCTGGAGAAGATCGACGAGGCCGCGCGCGACGGCGCCGACATCGTCTCGCTCCCGATGGAGTGCGTGAAGACGGAGGGCGAGCCGATTCCCGGGCCGATCAGCCAGGCAATCGCGGCCCGCGCCGCGAAGCACAAGATCTGGGTCGTTGGCAACATCCGCGAGAGGGAGGGGGAGAAGCGCTTCGTCACCTCCTTCCTGTGCGACCGCGCCGGCCAGATCGTCGGGAAGTACCGCAAGTCGCATAAAATGCCGGATGAGACGATGGACCTGGGCGATGACCTGCCCGTCTTCCAGACCGACTTCGGCAAGATCGCCATGCGGATTGG
>DUUU01000605.1 GCA_012841485.1 Armatimonadota bacterium | reverse complement strand
TGCCCTTCACGGAGACCCGCGTGTGGCGCAACGGCGATGCCCTGGTGTTCGGACTCTGGCGTCAGATGCAATGCGCCTGGTTTGGGCCGAAGACCGGCACAATCGCGGGCAAGCCGGTGCCGGCACGCGTCACTCTCCCGGAACCGCGTCACGTCTATGATCTGCGCGCGGGCAAATACCTGGGGAAGGTCGACCGCATCGACACGCGCCTGCGCTGGGGCCGGGCGAGCTTCTACCTGGCTCTCCCCTATCCCATCCGCGGAGTGGATCTCTCGCTCTCTCAGAGCGCCCCGGCTCCCGGAACGACGCTCTATGCCACCGTCCGCCTGAACATCCCGGCGGGAGCCCGCGAGCGGCACGCCGCCTGCGTGAAGGTGTTCGATCCGGAAGGCCGCGAGATGCTCTGGGGGCAGCAAGTGGTGATTCTGGAGAACGGCACCGGGCGTGTGAGCATCCCGATCGCGTATAACGACACGCCCGGCAAGTGGCGCGTTCGCGCCACCGAGCTCTTCAGCGGCCACACCGCCGAGGCCAGCTGGACGGTCGCCAACTAATCCCCACCCGGCACGGCGCCGCCCGGATCTCAAATCCGGGCGGCGCCCCACGCGGTCGCTCCCCTCCCCTGGAGCCGGAGGGTAGGGAAAGGCCGGGGGTTAGGAGGGCTGCCGCGTGGCTACGCTTCGGCCACGGCGTCGAGCTCGATCTCGAAGAGGAGGTCGTCGCGGCAGATGTCGTCGCGCGCCACGATCGCCGGGAACGGCGGGATCCCCTCCCGGGCACAGTAGCGCGCGAAGAGGGGTGCCTCCGAAGCGTTTCGGAAGTATACCACCGCCCGTGACACATCGGCGAAGCCCATCTCGCGCGACTCGAGAATCGCCTCGACCACCCGCATCGCCCGCTCGATCTGCGCCGGCGTGTCGTTGGGGTGCGCGGTCTTTCCACCCGGTTCGATGCTCGCGGTGCCGGAGATCAGAAGGTGGCGGATCCCGGCGGCGGCGATCTCAACGGCCCGGCTGAATGCGCTGCCGTACGCTGGCGCCGGGCATTGCAGCGGTGAGGGCACCTCCACGACGGAGGCATCGGGCCCGATCGCTTGCAGGGCATAAGCCTCGGCCAGGATCGCCGCGCCGGCGGGATTGGCACCGCCAATCCCGGTGCTCGCAGGTACCAGGGTGTCGAAAAGTCCTCGCTCGCGGAAGAAGTGGGTGCGCACCGGGTTGAAGTCGTTATACCAGTCGAGGATTCGGTCGAGGAAGAGCCAAGTGCGCGCAACATCGGTGCAGCTCATGCCGGCCAGTGCGAGCGCGGACTCCAGCCTCTCGAAAAGATGCCGCGCCTGAATCGGCGCTGGAGCCGACGTCTCCTCCGTGTGGATGTTGCCCAAAACGCAGTAACGCGCGCACCCATCTTCATAGACGCGCCCAACCGGGTGGCCATGAAGGCGCAGTGTCTGCACGGGAACGCCGCAGACCAGCTGCGCGTGCAGGCCCGCGACGGGACGCCCGTCACAGGCAGCACCCTCAATCCAGGTGATCGGCCAGTCGACCGTGCCGCATGCGCCTTCCAAGGTGGCTCTCCCCTTGTACGAAGCAGCGAGCGAGCCAAAGACGGTCTGTTTCAGCACGCGCGCGCCACTCTCGCGCAGCCATTGAGCAAAGCGCTCGAAGAGAGCCTCCGAAGGTTCTCCCTCCAGCGGCCACAAGGTGAGGTACTGCTCTTCCGCCGAGGCACGGCGCACGGTGGTCACGCGCAGGCCGGGCCGATCCTCTCTGGCGATCGCTGCATTGGACATCGGATCCTCCCAGATAGAGGCCCCCGCGAAAGGCTGGCGCCCCTTCACACGCGAAGCGGCCGTCGGGGTCATTCACGCCTGTCACTCGAACACCGCGGACGTCGCGGGCTGCAAGCCGTTCAGGAAGCGCTCTCGCGCCGGTCGGCCTGGAGCCAGCATCGCCACGCCAACGGTCGCTCGGCGCGCATCGCTGCGAGCACCCTCCCCAGGCCTGTGGCATACTCCCTCAGCAACCCGGCATCCTGGCGCCACTCCACGCGGACCGGGTCGTCGAAGAGGAACAGCGTCCCCATCGGGTGAGAATCGGCATCGAGGATGGGCACGCGCGTGATATCCGGCGTCTCATCGCTCTCCGGCATCCACACAGGCGCATCCGCTGGTGGGACTTTGCCCCAGCACGCCGGCACCACGGGCGCAGCGGCGCCCGGCTCGCTGATCTCGATCGCGGCGCCAACCCCCTCGAGCTGGGAGCACAGGCCTGCGAGAAACTCCTCCACGCTATCCTCCAGGCCGGCCGAACGCGCGTGCTCGGCCAGGCGATCCAGCGTGGGTTGAACCGCGGCCTCGGAGGGTCCGTCGCCACGCGCCTGTATCAGCTCCTGGAAGCGGCGAACAGCGGTGTGCAGCATCGGTCCGATCTGATGGCCGTGGATCGGCTTCACCAGATAGCCGAACCCGCCGGAATCGGCGGCGCGCTCGATCATCTCTCGGTCGCCCAACGCTGTCAGAAAGACCACCGGCACCGGCTGCGGCAGGCCGCGAATCAAACGTGCGGCGTCGAGGCCTCCCATCCCCGGCATGCGAATATCCATCAGCACCACATCAGGATGCAGCCGCGACGCGCACTCTACTGCCGCCTCGCCAGAGGCCACGCTGGCACATACTTCATAACCACTGGCACGGAGCACGTCACAGATCGACTCGCGCACCATCGCCTCATCATCAGCTACCAATACCCGCAAACCTGGGCTACCCATCCCCTGCATCCTCTCCGGCACGCGGGCCTGCGGGGCATCGCCGTTCCGCTCTCCTCCAGCGCCCCTGGCACAGCAGGCACCAGGCGCATGGGTCACCCCATGGGATCGGTACCCTAGAGGGTGCCTCCCTATCCATGCCTCAGCCGGCCTGGGGCCGGGCATTCTTGCATGCACGGGAGTGCTCTCCCATCTGGCCGGACGACTGGCGCCCTCTCGCCGTTCTCTGAAAGGAACTGGCTCTCGCCTATACCGGCATTCGACGCAACCGGTACCCGGCCCTGCCATCAGATTCCTTC
Organism: Armatimonadota bacterium; assembly: GCA_012841485.1. Next base: position 1,225 of record DUUU01000605.1, on the reverse strand, counting down.
GTGCTTCAAGGCGCGTGCGAACGGCTCCTTTGCGCTACACCGCAAGGCGAGTAGCCCCTGGCACCCTCAACGTACGTACGTACGATTGCGGATTGACAGGCAGGCGCCATGCATGTAAGATACTCTGTGCCGGCGAGGGATGTCTGCCGGCCGGCCGTGAGCGGATGGCACTCTCGAGCGGTGGCGACAGACTGGGCCGAAAGTGGCCCATCAACTTGCAGTGCCCCACGCAAGCTCTCGTCGGCCCAGCCATCACCCCCGTGAGATCAATTACCCGGAAAAAGGAAGGCAGGAAAGGCCAGGAGATGGAGCCCGTCCACGGTTATCAGCCGAGCGCGCGATTGGGAGAGGTCTCAGGGCTTCATCCAACGTGCGCGTTGTGAGCCCTGGTGTGCAGGATGCTGCGCCTGGGTACGTCCAGGGACGTATGATCACCATCGTTCTTGCAGATGATCATGCCATCGTCCGAGATGGTCTGGTGCCGCTTCTAGAGGCTCAGCCAGAGTTCTCAGTGGTTGCGGCGGTGGAGAATGGCCGCGAGGCTCTGGATGCCATCGGGCGTTTTCAACCAGATATTGCCATCATCGATATCCTCATGCCCGAGGTGGGAGGAATTGATGTGGTGCGGCAAGCGTGCGAGATCTCCCCAAACACCCGGGCGGTGATCCTTTCCGCTTACTCCGAAGAGCGATACCTTCTCGCGGCGTTCCGAGCGGGTGCTCGGGCGTTCGTGCTTAAGGACGCGAGGCCACGCGACCTGATCGCAGCGATCACCTCGGTTGTCGCCGGACAACGCTATCTCAGCCGTCCGTTGGCAGAGGCGGTTCTCGATGCCTATCTCGATCAGGTAGAGCAGAGCGGAGCCTGCGATCCCTACGAGCAGCTCACCACGCGCGAGCGGGAGGTGCTGCACTGGACGGTCGAAGGGAAGACAGCGCCCCAGATTGCCTCACTTCTGGAGATCAGCGTCCGCACGGTGGAGACACACCGCGCGAATGTGATGCGCAAACTGGGAACACGCAGCAAGAGCGATCTGGTGCGCTATGTGGTCGAGCGAGCCGAGAGGCAGGCTGATCCACGGATTCGGGGTGGCGCAAGGCGAGACCCCGCGCGGCACACCACCGCAGCCAATCGTCGGTAGGATGCACAGACCCGCCAAAGAAATTGATTACAGACCTATGGTGAGCTCCCGCAAATCCGGCAGCCGCGGGCTCTTCCCACTGCC
>DUUU01000604.1 GCA_012841485.1 Armatimonadota bacterium | reverse complement strand
TTCGTCCGTGTCGTGAGCGGGGATCTGGCACAGACGCGAGGGCCTCAACCAAGCTAGTAACTACCGCGTCCTTATCCATGCCCCCATTCTACCCGCTCCTGCTTCTCAATAATCGAAAGGCCCTGGGTGCGGGTTGCGCGATGCAAACACGCGCGCCGGGTGGCCCGCCCTCCCCGTCCGCGTGCGCCCGCTTCATCCGTGGTGTCGGCGCCGGCGGGGGATGGCACGTTCCCGCCCCTGAAAGGGGCGCACAAGACCAGGCTCGAATCGTCGGACCCAGTTGGGGCACCGGGGTGTGCCGGCCACGAAACCCAGGGTTAGGAGACCCTGGGCTGGGATGTGAGACCGCTTCGCGGTCCTCCGAGAGCCCCACGCGGGAGCTCCCCTTTCCCGGGGGCGGCGTAAGGCCGGAGGGTAGGGAAGAGGTCGGGGGGTAGAAAACCCGAGTCCCCCTCCATCCGTGGTACCAGCGCCGGCGCTTAGAACAACTGGTACTCCTTCCACTGGTATTCCAGCGCTCCCTCATCATCCTGGAAGGGCTGGACTCTGTTCTCGGCGACGAGTTCGGCGAGAGCTTCCTCCATGGCGCGCGCCGTGAAACCGGCATCGCCGGCCAGCGCCTCGGGCGTGCCGCTGATCACCCCGTCGCGTCTGAGACGATCGACCAGATACTCCTTTGCTCTGCCCCGGTCATCCATCGCCCACCTCCGATGGGGATCTACCCCACCGGCTGGATGGCGAAAACCCGGGTCAGGGAGCGCCGCGCTGCCCTGGCGGAGCGATTCTTCGGGACTAGGCCGAAAGATGGGTCACGACCGCCTGAACCAGGCCGCCGATGGTCTGCTCGTCGGCTTCGATGACGACGTTGAGGCCGGCGGCGCGCGCCGTCTCGGCGGTGATCGGCCCGATGACCGCGGCGGGGACCTGGGCCGCGAGGGCAGCGCCCAGGGCATCGACGAAGTGGCGCACTGTCGAGGAGCTCGTGAACGTGACCAGGTCGACGGCGCCGGCGCGGATCTGGGCCGCGATCTCATCCGCGGCCGTGGTATCCGGCACCGTTTCATAAACCGGAAGCACGCGCACCGTGGCGCCGCGCGCGCTGAGGCGCTCGGAAAGCACGGGGCGCGTCTGGCGCGCCGTGGGGATGAGAATCCGCTGGCCACGCGGATCCTCGGGGAAGTGATCGGCCACCTCCTCGGCGATGAAGCGGGGTGGCACGAACTCCACGCGCAATCCGCGCGCTTCGAGCGCCGCCGCCGTCGCGGGCCCGATGGCGCCCAGTCGCGCCGGGCCGATGGCGCGCACATCACCGCCGCGAGACCGGATCCGGTCGAAGAAGCAGGCGACGCCGTTGGCGCTGGTGAAGAGAACCCAATCGTATCCGGCCACCTCCTCGTCCCACTCCAGGGGAACGATGCGGATGGTCGGAAACTCCACCGCCTCGGCGCCGAGGCGCTCCAGGTGCGCCGCTAGATCGGAGGCCTGCGCCCGCGCGCGAGTCACCACAATCCGTTTGCCAAAAAGCGGTTGCGAGTCGAACCAGCGGAGGGGATCGCGCAGGCGCACCACCTCGCCAACTACCGTCACGGCCGGCGGGCGAAGGCCGCTCTCCTGCACTCGGGCGGCGATATCGGCGAGGGTACCGACCACCGTCTGCTGCTGCGGCGTGGTGCCCTGATGGATCACCGCGACGGGCGTGCTCTCGGGCCGGCTGTGCGCGATCAGCTTCGCGACGATCTGAGGCAGGTTCTCGACGCCCATCAAGAAGACGAGCGTGTCTGCGGCCGTGGAGAGGTGCTCCCAGCGGAGGGAAGAGTGCGGCTTGGTGGGATCCTCATGCCCGGTGATCACGGCGAAGCTGGAGGCCACCCCGCGGTGCGTCACCGGAATCCCCGCGTAAGCCGGCACGGCGATGGCGGAGGTGACGCCCGGGACCACGACAAAGGGGATGTCTGCCGCGTGGAGCGCCCGCGCCTCCTCGCCGCCGCGACCAAATACGTAGGGGTCGCCGCCTTTCAAGCGGCAGACGCGCTTGCCCTCGCGAGCGCGCGCGACGAGGAGCTGGTTGATCTCCTCCTGGGGTAGGGCATGACGCCCGGCCTCCTTGCCCACGTAAACGCGCTCGGCATCCGGGCGCGCGTGGGCCAGAAGACGCGGGCTGGCCAGGCGGTCGTAGACCAGGCAATCGGCGGTCTGGATGCACTCCAGGCCGCGGCAGGTGATCAGCCCCGGATCGCCTGGGCCGGCGCCCACGAGATAGACAAAGCCATTCTCACGCATCCTGGACTCCCCTCTGGGAACGCATCTCCTGAAGGATCTCCTGGCCGCCGGTCGCGAGGAGGCGCGCGCCCAAGGCAGCACCGAGTCCTTCCGGATCGTCCGGCGATCCAGTCTGGATCTCGCGAACCAGCCGGGTTCCGTCCGGGGCGGCGAT
>DUUU01000603.1 GCA_012841485.1 Armatimonadota bacterium | reverse complement strand
TCGGCGGTGGGTTCATGAACCAGCTTGAGTGGGGTTCTGACCGCCGTGGCATCCCGCTCCCGGTGGCCGACGTCATGGAGTCGCTCTTCAACTCCAGCTTTGACCACAACGGCCCCAAGCCGCCGCTCCCGTTCGCCACGGAAGCCGATACCCAGGCTCTTCTCACCATGCTCGCCTTCACCTACCTCGGTGGGGGGACCCCACCCCTCTTTATGGACTTCCGCAAGGTGTGGGAGCCGTGGGAGATCAACCAGCTCGCAGATAGCCTGGGCCTGGGCGATGTGGAGCCGGACGCGCTCTGGCGCCGCAAGGGCCTGGTGGATGGCAACAACTCCGGCAGCGCCTCCTTCGATTGGGCCGGCAAGCCCGGGGCCAGCGTGAAGGAACTCCTCTCGCGCGTCTCGATGCCACAGGCAGATCCCGGTTACTTTCCTGGGAAGGGCAACTCGGTCACCTTCATCTCCCCGGGCGGTATCGACGGGATCGCCGGCCGCCTTGGCTACAATACGCTCAGCGGCCTCTTCTCCCTCATCTGGGACGAGGCGGTCACGGTGGACCTACCCGAGAAGCTCGCTCACGCCGTGGCAAACACCTCGAACCCCACCTGGCCCCATACCTGGGTGGTGCCCAAGTACGCCACGATGGGCGAGTACAAGCAGTTCGCGCCAGCCAATCACTTCCATATGAACTGGGGTCTCAACCCGGCGCGCCTGGAGTACTGGATGGACCTGGCGAACGTGCTCTCCGCGACCCCGTGGCAGGCCCGACCCGCCTATATCGAAGGAGTGGATCGGCCCACGCCGCTTCTCTACATTCAGAACGGCGGCGAGGCAACGGCCAAGATGCTACGAAAGCGGTAGCTCCCACCCGTGGTGGGCAGGGCAGGCTGGCCGCCCTGCCCACCACCCATCAAGCCGGAGGCGCCCCGGACGGCAGGGGCGGAAGCGCTCCCCCACGCGGCGGCCTCTCTCCTGGCGGCGGAGCTTCCGCTTGCTGTGCCTGTGCAGCCAGAAAGCGTTGGTGAGCCTCTCGCACGATCTCAAGCGCCTCATCCGGCGTCTCCACCACCTGCACCAGTTCCATATCCTCCGGGCTCACGAAACCGCAGCGCACCATCTCCCGGTTCATCCAGTCGATCAGTCCGCCCCATAGCCGTTTCCCCAGCAGCACCACGGGGCGCTCCTCGATCAAGCCCACCTGGAGCAACTGCCACACGTAGGCCAGCTCCAACAACGTGCCGATCCCACCCGAGGCCACGATCACGGCGTGAGTGAGGCGCATGAACTCATCCAGTCGCAGGGAGAAGCGCTTGTGCGAGCTCTTCACATCCAGGTGCTTGTTCGCCATCTCGGCCAGGGTGGGAAGCTCGATGGTCACGCCATACGAGGTACTCACGCCTGTGCGCGCCTCATGCACCCCGCGGTTCGCCGCCTCCATGAGCCCGGGACCGCCGCCCGTCACGATATCGATCCCCTCGTAGGCCAACTGCCGCGCCAGGTTAAGGACCAGGCGGTAGGTGTTGTCGCTAGGCCTGATCCGGGCAGACCCGAAGATGCACACGCGAAAGTGGGTATTCTCCACACTGCGCAGCAGCGTATCCAGCGTCAGGTACTCCTCGAGCACCCGTTGATATCGCTCCCGGATCTCATCCACTCTTGCTCTCCCCCGTCCTCATCTGGCGCTCCGGCAGCAGCAACACGAGCAGCGCGGCCACCCCCGCGAGCAGCCCGCAGGCGCGAAACGCGGCCGGGATGCCCCACGCCTGAGCCAGATCCCCGGCCAGGCGAGCACCCACCACGCCCCCAATCCCGCCTACGACGGCGGCGTGCAGTGTCTGCCCGCTGGCGCGGAAACGGTCCGGCACGCTCGCATTGATGAACGTCAGCGATGCGATGTGCGTGGCGCCAAACGCCAGTGCGTGCAAGCCCTGGGCCAGAGCCACGGCCCCAACCGGGAGGGAGAATGAGAAGAGCACCAAGCGCAGCGCCCCGCCCGCCATCCCCAGAATCAGCATGCCGCGCACACCCATGGTCCGAACCAGGCGCCATGCGAACACCATGAAGACCACCTCTGCGGCCACCCCAAGGCTCCAGAAGACGCCCTTCATGCTGTCACTCACGCCGAGCCCATCCAGGTAGATGCTCAGGAAGACGTAGTAGGAGCGTAGCGCCGTGTTGCAAAGGAACGTTGCCGCCAAGAAAAGGAGAAAGCCCCGGTCACGAAACAGCGCGCCGAGGTCGCCTCGGTAGGTCGCCACTGCCTGGGGCGCCTCTCCCCGCGGAAGCGAGAGCACCCACGCCGCGCCTAGAACCCGCACAATCCCAAACGCCACAAATGTGGCGACGAGATCTCCCCCACCCTTTGGCGCCAGCGGCCCGCCTCCGAGGAAAAGGCCAGACACCAGCAACGTGACAATGAAACCGAGCGAGCCCCACAGCCGGATCCGGCCGTAGTCTCCACCCGCGCGCGGCAGCAGCTCCAGGGCAATGGCATCCGTGAGCGGGATGCACGGCGCGTATGAGAAGTTGAACACTGCCTGAATGAGCAGCGCGCTGCCGAGGGAGTCTGCAAGCAGGAACAGGGGATAAGTTGCCCCGGAGGCAAGAAAGAGGAGCGCGAGAGGGATGCGCTTATCACCTGCCCGGTCGGTGAGCATGCCCCAGAGAGGCGGCGAGAGCACCGCAAGGAGAGCCGCCAGGGCATTCAGGGTGCCGATCTCGGACTCGCTGAAGCCGCACCGCTTGAAGTGAAGGTTCTGGTACGTGGTCGCGATGGCAAAGGGCGCGAAAAGGAGGAGATAGTGAATCTGAAGCCGCATCCGAAGTGCGCGCGGCTTCAACGCTACCGTGGCGATTGTCGAATCCCCTCCGCCGGCGGAAAGCGAACGGCGTGGGCAGGGCAGGCGCCAAACCCACCGGCTCCTGCCTTGCCCACGCCGTCGCGCTTACTTTACTTCGCGTATGCCGCGGCCACCTTCAGGATCGCCGCAGCAATCTGCTCCATATGCTTCTCCTCGTACACCGGGTGAACCGGGACGAAGAAGGTGTTCTTCTCGAGGTACGCCGCGTTCGGGCAGTACACCTTATCGTACTGCACCGCCTCGGGGCGCGCAGACGGGTCGCCGAACGGGTAGCTCAACCGACCGAAGCCGCGCCGCTCCTGATACGCCTTCTCCTGGTAGCACTGCGGCCAGAGCACCGGGCCTGCCGGAATGCCCTCGGCACCGAGCGCCGCGGTGAACTGCTTGATGTCGCACGAGAGGCGCTCCATGCGCATGGAAATCGGATACAGCCAGTAGGAATTCCGGCGTTCGGGAGTATCCAGCGGGAGAGTCTCGATCTCCTCGCACTCCTGCAGCAGGCGGGTCAGCATCTCGCCGTTTCGCCGGCGATTCTTCAGATTCCAGTTATCCATCTTGGACAACTGCACCAACCCGATGGCCGACTGCATCTCCGTCAGGCGATAGTTGAAGCCAACCATGTTGTGGATGTACGGCAGCTTCGCCTCCAGATCGAGGAGCTTCAGGCGCTGCGCCACGTCGTAGCCGTGGTCGCGGAACGAGCGGCACAGCCACGCCACATCCTCGTCATCGGTGACCACGCAGCCACCCTCGCCACCGGTCGTGAAGTGCTTGCTCTGGCAGAAGGAGAAGGCGCCGATATCCCCGATGGTGCCGGCGCGCTTGCCCTTATACTCCGCGCCGTGGGCTTGGGCGCAGTCCTCAACCACGAAGAGATTGTGCTTCTTCGCGATCTCGAGGATCGGGCCCATGTTCGACATGATCCCATAGAGGTGTACTGGCAAGATCGCGCGCGTTCGCTCGCTGATCGCCGCCTCGACGGATGCCGGGTCCAGCGTGTGGCTCTCCTTCTCCACATCCGCGAAGACGGGAATCGCGCCCGCCTGGCAGACCGAGAAGGAGGAAGCAATGAACGTGTAGGACGGCACGATCACTTCATCGCCAGGGCCGATCCCGAGCCCGGCCAGTGCCGTGTGCAACGCGCTCGTGCCGTTACTCGTCGAGATGCCGTAGCGCGCGCCACACCACTCGGCGAACTTCTGCTCGAACTGCATGCCAATCGGTCCGGTCCAGTAGTTCACCTTACCACTGCGAAGCGGCTCCATCGCCGCCTGGATCGACTCCTCATCGAAGTACGGCCATCCAGGGAATGGATCTTTGGTGATCGGTGCACCACCCTCAATCGCGAGTTTCTCCGCCATGAACCTTCTCCTTGCTCTCTACAACAGTGCTACACACTGATCTACTCTGGCGCGCCGCAACGCAGGCCCCACGCCTACGCCGTCGCCTTCCACCGGCGATCAGCCTCACCGACACTCACCCCGCCCTGCACGCGCCCACGCCGGCGAGCCCGATGCGATGCACCCCCTCTGGGGCCCCCCGGCACCCTGTGCGGTTCGCGGGCTCGCCCCGCGCTACCTGACGAGGACACACGGCGACACGACACGAACTGCCGTGCCCTCCGGGGATGTCGCCGATACCTCCACCAGGACCAGACCCGAGGTGAGGATCGCCCCGGCACGGTTCGTCCCATCCCAGACCACGCTGTTGTAGCCAGCGCACGCCGGCGCGCGTGATGTCACCTCGCTCACAACGCGACCCGTCGGCGATAGGATGCGCACATCCACCACGCCATCGCCGGACGCCTCGAAACTGATCGCGCGCGCGCCGGAGCGTCCGGGCACCGCCTGCATCCGCACGTTGGTGATCGCCAACGCCGCGTTCGCCCTCCGCGACACGACCAGCTTCAGCTTGCGCACGCTTCCCGACTGTGACCGGAAGGTGTAGGCGCCCTGCGTGCGCATGAAGATGCGCCGGCCGGTGGTGGTGTCCTCCAACGTGGCGTTTAGGCCGCGAGGCAGACGAGCGTTGAGGCCCGGCCAGGTGATCGTGACCTCCTCATCCCCCTGGGTTCGCACGGCCACATCCCAGGTCTTCTCCAACCCGAAGTCGCTGCTCCGGATATCCTGGGTGTACTCGCCGTTGTGTCGGCCCCAATCGTTGTGTACGAACGAGAGCGACACAAACCCCTCGCTCGGCACCGGCGGCTCATCCACGTCCTCGAGGTCATATCCATCCGGGGAGGACGGCGACGCGCCGGCGAAGTTGAAGAGGTCCGATGCCGACCGCGTGCGCGCCGCCAACTGGATACGCCACCCAGCCGGCTGCCCGGAGCGCTGGTCCGGCGCGACGATGGAAGCGTAGGGCGCGGTCACCTTCGGCATCAGGAGGAACAAGTCACGATCCGAGCGCACCCAATACCCCTGCCACGGCTCCAGCATCGAGTCGAGGAGACTATCGAACTCGTAGCCTGGCGGCGACAGGTCCGGGTTGTACCGGAATAGCGTCGGCCGCAGCCACCCGGCACGCGCCGCATCCTCAAGCGATAGGACCGTCTGCCCATCCGAGACGCGCGTATTCGCCCAGGGCACCGCGTAGACATACGGTGCTCCGATCATGTTCCAGCCTTGCTTGATCGGCAGGATGAAGTTGGCCGACATGCTCCTCGGCACCGGGCTCGCATCCTTGAGCGCGAGCGTCATATCCAGGTCCGGCTTGAACCAGAACCCCATGCCAGGCATGATCGTGGAGACCGAGGAATCCGGGTAGAACGCGTACTTCCGCGCCTTGGAATCCCACCGCGCCAGGCGAATCCGGTCCGGCGACATATTCAGCGCCACGGGCACATCCGGGTTAGCGAACTGGAACGGCACGCTCATCATCATGAGGCCCGCCTTGAAGGCGCGCGTTGCCTGCGCCGGGACCTCGATGCTCCCGGTGGCCGTCTTCGCGCTTACGGGCATTCCCGAAGAGGTTACCGTGTAGGAGAGAACGCCTGACACGCCCGGATCCACCTCAACCCGCCAGCTGGCCACTCCTTCTCGTTGCCGCAGGATGGTGCCGATCTGCTGCACGGCGGACTCGCCAGCGGCAAGGCGCAGGCCCGTCGGAAGCGTGATAAAGACACTGGCATTCTGAATATCGAACTCGGCAACGTTGTACATGAACGCCTGAACCGTGAAGCTGCGGGGCGAGACGTACGAGGTCTCCCGCTCGGCCGTGTCCGGATCATCACCCAGGGTGAAACCGAGGCACCGCGGGGATTGCACGGCCAGAACGTACGGCGGCGTGGGATCCCCGTCCGTAACCCCCAGGCCGACGTACATCACCAGCGTCTTCGATTGATACGGCATCAAGTTGAATGTCTCGTAGTAGGCCTGAGCCGCGTCCTCGTGCGGGTCCGGCTCGCCGGAGAGCCGGATGCTCGGGTTCACCGTATAGTCCCATGGTCCGGATGCGAGGCGCGCCGCATCGCCGACGACGACTCGGTTGGGCAGCGTGGCCCCAAACCGGTTGAAGATGCCGCGTAGCACCAACTCCGGCGTGGCGACGGGCAAGTACATGCGCCAGTCCACGGGCACCTGGCCCCCACGGAACTCCGTCTCGACCTCGAGCTGCTGCCGGCCAACGGTCCACACGCCGCCCTCGGCAGGATCCATATAGAACCGCACGCGCACGCGCCGCGGCAGGCTGCCGGTGTTGATGAAGCGGTACTCCGCGCGCACCATGTCGCGCACCAGCGTGAGGCGTTCCTCCACGTCCACGTAGGGCGGCTGCTGGATGGTCTGCGATCCGCCGCCGGAGGGCACGGTCACCGCAATCGTGTTCCCGGTGCTCCAGCGCGACGTAATCTGACCAAGCGCCACGTCGCGATCAGGCCCGATGGTGTACGAGCCCAACTGCGTGTTCCCGATCCGGTACCATCGGTCCGCCTGCGCCTCCAGCTGGGGCTCGATCTGGTAGCTCAGGAAGTTCCACGCGAAGGCAATCCGATTATCATCCAGCGCCGTGGAGGGGTCACCGCCGGTGGTGTCAATTCCCCAGCGGCCTGTGAAGCTGGTATCGGGCGCGGCGCGAACAGCCACGGCGGGCGTTCCACTCACCCCATAGGCCAGACGGATGTACTGGTTTTGCAGAACGAGCGCCTGCGCGTTCGCAAGCAGCGGATCCGTCGTCGTCTGCGCGCGCCCCGGGGCCATCGTGGCCATCAGGAAAGCGCCCGCTGCCGCCAGCGCCGCCCATCCTCGTTTCAAGCCAAGTCGACTCACAGTCGCCCTCTCCTCCGTGGGCCGCGCGCCACCCGATGCCGCGACCACCCACAGCTCACCCGCGGAGGCGCGGCATAGCGCCCCCCGGGTCTCACGCCTTTCAGCGCACGATGACCAGCGGCCGGACGGCACGCACCGTCGCGCCGTCGCTTGCCGTGGCGGTAACTTCGATGAGATACATGCCGGCGCCCAGACCATCCGAGCGGCCCGTGGAGATGACATTCATCCCGGCGCGACCAGCGTGCTCGCCCACCAGCGTCTGACGGCGGCCACTGGCCGGGTCCAGCACCACGACGCGCAGCATCGCGTCGCGGCTGATATTCACGCGCACGGAAGGCACTCCGCGCGTGCGCATCACCGACAGCTCCGTGATCGCCAGTGAGCTTCCGCTGCGCGGCTGGACCGTAATGCGGAAGCGACGCACGCCGCCCTCGCCGCTATTGAACGAGTAGGCCGTGCACGTGCGCATGGCCACCCGGCGCCCGGTCGCCTCGTCTTCGAGGTAGGCCTCCATGCCTCGCGGCAGCGCAGAGAGATCGGGCCACGAGAGCGTGACCTGCTGCCGGGCGCCAGGCAGGAGCACTTCCACATCCCAGACCTGCGGGCCACCAGAGCTGGCGCTCCTGACATCCTGCGCCAGGCGCCGCCCACCCTCAACGAGGTACAGCGACACCACGCCAGCGCCCGGAGCGGGTGGCTCCTCCACATCGCGGCTGTCCGCGCCATCACGCGCGCTCTCACTCACTCCGATGAAGTTGTACCGGTCCTCACTCTCGGTTCCGGCGGAGACGCTCAGTCGCAGGCGCCACTCTTTCGCCGTAGCTCGCCCACGCTCTTCGAGCGCCATACCGTCCTCAGAGCGCCTCTCGCCCAGGCCAATCACGCCAGACGGGACCGGCGGCACCAGCAGCCAGCAGTTGACCTTCGCCTTGACCCAGTAGCCTTCCCACGGCTTCAGCTGCCCAGCGGGCGCATTCACCCATGTATAGCCACCGGGCTCGTAGGTGTAGAGAGTGCCACTGATCCACCCGGCATCCACTGCCTCGCTCAGCGGCTTTGTCTGCCCCTGGTACTCCACCTGGCACCCGTTCCAATCAACCGCGAACGGGAAGGGATCGCCGATCATGTTCCAGCCGGCGGTCAGCGGTATCCGCACCGCCACATCCTCGATTTGGTCGCCATTCACACGCACGGGCGTATCGGTGGAGAGCTTGATCCAATATCCGAGACCCGCCGGGCGCGTGCTTGAGACGAACGAGGGGTCCTGTGGATCATCCGCAGGCGGATAGAAGCCCGCCTCCGCGTGCTGCGGCCAATAGCGGTAATCCTGCTTCGATGGCACCCATCGCGCCAGCATCCCGGCGGTCGCCCCGAACACGCTCTGCGGCGTGTTATCCGGAGCGGCCAGCAGATACGGAACCGATACCATGCGCAGACCCGCCGCGATCGTGCGGAAGTTCACTCGGAACCCCCGGTTGCCCGTCGACTCGCTCACCGTCTTGCCCTTGTTCTTGACGGAGATGCGAATCACATGCTGGCCGAACGCCAACTGGTTGGTTCGGTAGGTCAGCTCGCGCGTCGCCGCGTTGTAGTAACGGCTCAGGTTCGCGTCGCTGACCACAATGCGATCATCGAGCTCCACCAGGATCGTAGCCGGGTCGATGGTATCGCTAAAGGAGACGCGGAACGTCGGCGTCACACTCTCCGTCGAGAAGTTCGCCTTCGGCCGGCATGACAGGATCATCGGCGGCACGACGTAGAGGTTGGCGGTCATCACCTGACCCGGTGCGGAGATCTCGGTGATGGAGACTCCCGTCGCCACGCCGTTGGAATCGCGCAGGCTCGGAACGGTGTCGTCGCTCAGCGTTCTTCTGGCCAGCTGCCCCGGGAAGGGGTCTGCGGCATCGCCGGCGTTATCGCCATTCTCAATATCCTGGCGGCCATCCGCCTGTAGCAGCGAGACGCGAAGCTGTCCGGGGCCCACCTGGCCGGGGAGGGCGCGGTTGATGCGCCACACGAGGAGGCCAGCCTCCGGGAGGTAGCCATCGAAGCCCACCTTCTGCCGATTCTCGATCAGGAAGTACTCCTGGCCGTTCTGGCCTTCGCGCCACATCCGGTACACCTGGCCGGTGGTGGCCACCTGGGTGATCTCGGCACCCGGCAGATTATCACGCAAGAGGATCGGCTGCACCCAGCCCATCTGTATCTTCGTGTCCGGGTTCGGATGCGCCGGGCTCGACCAATCTGGACGCCCAGACGTCGTGAGCCGCTCGCCGAGCATCCACCCACGGTCCATCAGATCCCAGTAGCCGACGTAGCTATCATCCCCGGCTGCGCCGAGGCCCTCGCCGGTGCGCATGGCGCCCTGGCCGAGCACGCTCATGATCCCCATGCAGAGGCGTCCCACGATGCTCAGCCGCTCGCCAGCCGCCGGAGCCACTTCCCCGGCGGATTGAAGCACCGCGGCCGGGAAGCTCTTGCCGCTGCCAGTGAACGTGCCCCGGATGCCCCGCGACAGGATCAGCGTCGGATCCGCGCCAGCAAAGTCCGACTCCTGCCCATTTCCGGCGTGAAACACGACCACGAGATCGTATTGTCGGAAGTCGATCTGGGACTCCGAGAGGGTGATCGCCCGCTGGATCAGCTCCGCTGTGCGCGCCGGCGCCGCCGCGTCCTCGCCATAGTAATCCTCGTCCTTGTCCCAGGTCGTCTCGGTTACAGGCACCGACTGGATGGTCGGCACGAGATCGAGCTGCCCCATCGAGACCTCGAGGAAGTAGGCGCGGACCCGGCTCATCACCTCGCGGAAGTAATCGCTGTTGTGCTGCGCCTGGAACCGCGTGGCCGGGCGTTGGGTGCCTACAGGCTCCCCATCCTCATCGCGCGGCGGCGTCTCCGGGACGAACTGCACCCGCAGTCCAATCACCCGCACCCGCCCCTTCGCGGGGATCTCCCCCACCTGCGCCCAGGCTCCGATGCTGCTCAGGCACCAGGCAAGCGCTGTGAGGAGAAGCGCCAGCGACATCCGCCGCGTCCCCGGCCCTGCCAACGGGGCCCTCGCGTCTCTCGAACGGTGAGTCGTCATCCGTCTCTCTCCGTAGCGTCCATCAAACCAGCCCTATTGAACCGGCGGCGGCGGCATCTCGATGGTCTCAATGCGGACAGCATCCGAGAAGATAAACCCATCCGGCTCCGGCGCCAGGCCATCAGACCGGTGCCGTGCCCCGATCCGCCAGAAGAGCGTCTGCTGCTGCGTCTGCCCGGTGTTCGGGTTGATGCCCGGGAACCGCGTGCTCAGGTTGAACGTGGCAGACATCGCACGGTTATCGCCAGCCCCCGGGAGCGCCATCCGCGCGTCCTCGTCCGGGCTATTGAACGTGCGCTGGGGCTCAAACGTCGGGCTATCCGATACCTGCAGCCGGTAGAGATCACCACCGCCCACCGATAGCCACTGGAAGACCTGACTGTTCAGGTTCAGGCTGTCGTTCTCCAGCGGCGACATGATCTGCGGCCGGTTCAGCGGTGTCGCCCCTTCCGTGGGTGGGCTGTAGTCGGTCTCGACCACGTTGAACTCGACGTCCCCGGCATCACCGCTGCCACCACCGGAGGTGGACGACTCCACGATGAGCCGCGTCACGCGGTAATAGTAGGTGGTGCCAGGGCGCACACCGGTGACATCCACTTCATCGGTATCCAGGTCGGAGCTGCCACCATCGCTCGAGCCGCCGTAGGTCACCTCGATGGTGCGGTCATTCGTCGTATCGAACACCTGGTTCTCATTCGGGCCAGCCACCTGCGCCACCACTTCGTAGTTTCCGTAGCGCGTGGTGCTGCGATACACCTTGAACCCGAGCAGGTCGAGGCCGGATGGCGTCGCAGGCCGACTCCACGAGATGCGCACTGCCGGCTGGTTATTCCCATCGAGCGTGGCAACCGCCCTCACGCCAGTGGCCCCGACGTTACGGGGGTGCTTGCCCTTCAGCATCTTACCCACCAGGAAGAGCAGGCCGATACCCGCCAGGACGCTCAGGACCGAGCCAAAGCGCGGGCCCTTCTTCTTCTTATCCAAGCCGGTGGTGGAGAGGATCTTGCCATCCACGCTCGTCGCGTAGAGCGCACGGGCCTCGTCTTCAGGCGCGATGCCGCGGATCTCTTCCTTCACGCGCGCCGTGCAGTCACGGTTCGTGACAGAGACCACCTCAACGCGGGCGACCTTCATCTTGTCGCGGAGGATCACCATCTCCATGCCGGCGCTCACGCCCTGCTCCGCGCCAATGTTGATGATCACTTCGCCGCCCTTGCTCATCAGGACGGTGCCCCGGGGGATGGTGCGCGTCTGAAGTGCCGTCACCGCCTGGAATGCCGCCTTACCGAGCGCCTCGTCGATCAGCACATCCGCGCTCACATCCTCGCGGCGGGGGCTGCTCGAGGCGTCGCCAATCGCCCCATTCGTGAATTCACCCGTGTCGGCGTCCATCACGCGGATCTCGATCCGCACGTGCGCCTGACGCGGTTGGCCCTGACGCACTTCCGCCGTCAGCACGCGCCCGGTGAAGATCTCCGACAGGCCGTCTTCCCGCATGCCGGCTGCCAGCTTCGCGAGGCCATTCCGATCCAGCGGGGTGCCGAGGCCTAGCGTCGCAATCCGACGCGCCACGGCGTCGCGCGAGAGCACCTCATACGCAGCGGGAGACAACTGGAGGGCAACGGCATCCGCCGCCTTCCGGCCCAGGGCAGCACCCTGCCGCTTCGTTGTGTTCTCGAAGTCCATCACCGCGATTGTCTTCACTTTGGACTGCGCCTGCGCGCTCTTTCCCACTAGCGAGCAGAGCACCAGCGGCCAAAGGAAGAGCACGACAAGCCCCCGGGCTACCTCCCGGGACCAAGGGCTGCGCCTGAGGTATTTCACAAGCATCCCCCTCCACGGATACTCCGCCGGGCAGCCGGGCCCATCCTCTCCGGGCCCCGGCCGCCGGCTACTGCGTTGAACTATCGAACGTGAATGAACGGACGGAACTCCTTCACGCTTCGGCCATCCTCGGCGGAAGCCTCCACGAACCAGAAGTACAGACCGTAACCCAGGCCGTTCCCGCGTTGGTCCCGACCATCCCAGAAGAAGCTATTCGTACCCGCCGAGCGAGCTTCCCCAGCGGCCACTTCCCGCACCAGGCGTCCGCTGGCGCTGCGGATCTCCGAGCGCACCGAGACGGCGTCCGAGAAGTCGCACGACAGCGTCGCCCCGCCCGCGCGGTTCGGTTGGATTCGAAGGTTCGCCACGCTCAGCCGCATCTGCGCCTGCCGCGTGATCCGAAGCCGGAACCGTCGGGTTCCGCCCTGCTCGCCAGACCGGAAGACGTAGGCGCCGAGCGAGCGCAGATAGCGCCGCGCGCCCGTGTCCACATCCTCAAGGATGGCGGTGTAGGTGCGTGGCAGTTGCCCGATGTTCGGCCAGCTGAGCACGACGTCTGTGTTCGCCTCGCTGGTGCTCACCTCGAAGTCCCACACCTGCTCGCCAGCCACCGGGGAACGCATATCGACGGCGTAGTCGCCCGCCTCGCGTCCCCAGCCCGTGCGGTGCGGGAAGGTGAGTTGCACCCACCCACTCATGCCGGTCGGCGGGGCTTCTGGCACATCCAGTCCGACGTCGTAGCCATCCTGTGCCCGTCGAGCGGTACCCACGTAGTTGGAGGCGTCTCGGTAGCGACCGGCGGCGGCCACCAGGTTCAGCACCCAGCTCTCATCAGATACCGTGCGTGTCCGGTATGGATCCGGCGAGGCGCTACGGGCAGCAACATTCGGGATCTGCAACACGAGATCCTGCGTCGTCTTCACCCAGTAGCCTTCCCACGGCATGAGCTGGAACGCCAGGCGGTACTCGCCGTAGCCATAGGTCCACAGCGCGTTCTTGATCAGGTCACGCGCGATCGCTTCCTGGAGCGAGATGAGCTCCTGGCCAACCTGCACCTTGGCATCGAACCAGTTCACGGGGAACGGGAACGGGTTCCCGATCATATTCCACCCGGCCGTCAGATTCAAGGTCGCCGGCTTCGAGGTATCCGCGGGCTTGCCCTCGCGGGTCAGCACCACAGGTTTCTCCAGCAGCAGGAAGTAACCCTTCCCGAGCCGGAAGCGATCCGCGGGGTTCTCCGGGTAGAATGCGTAGCGGTTCCCTACCCAGAACGCCGCCTTCGTCTGATCCGGCGTCAGGCCCAGCAGATTCGCGGCATCGATATCACTGTAGTCGAACGGCGCGGAGACCATGGTCAGGCCGCTGGAATAGACATGCAGCGACTCCAGAGTCAAGTTCACGTTGTAGAGCTGTTGGCTCTCAGACAGGCGCACCGATGCGCTGCTACCCGTGAACCCGCCCTTGCTCGCCTGGATCTCGTAGTTGCCTGCGGAAAGGCCAGTGAGCTTATAGTTGAACTTGTTCACGCCTTCCGTCTGCACCTCGCCCGTGACGACCGTCTTGATCACGGTGCCACCGCTGACGGCGTCCACCTTGGCGCCTGCGATGGGATTGCCAAGCGCATCGGTGATCATCCCGGCTACCTGCGCAGGCGGCGGCGTATTCGCCACCACGTTTCGGCGCACCTGGGCATTCGCTTCCACCACCACGGTGACGCTCGTCGGCAGAATCCCCGCGCCTCCCGTGACCGTGATCTCGTAGGTGCCTGCCGGCACGTTCGGGAACGCGAACTTACCCGCGTCATCCGTCACCGTGTTCGCAACGAGCGTGGTGCCGCTCCGCAGCTCCACCGTCGCGCCGGTCACCGCCTGTCCGTCGGACTGTCGCGTCACCGTGCCCACCACTCCGCCGGGCATCCCGCCCATGACGAAGTTGATGTTCTGAGCCTCGGTTCCTGGATTCACGGTGACCAGGGTGGGATACTCCTGCTCCACGAACCCATCGCCGACACAAGCCACCCGGTACTGGCCGGTCGGTAGATCCGTCACCGCGTAGATGCCCATGTGGTCGGTCGTGGCGGTGCGGACGATCTGCTCGCCTTTATACTCGCCCTGCAGGGTGACAGTGATCGTGGCGCCCTCAATCGGGGTCACGCCATCCTGCTCGCTCACCTTGCCAGAGATCGAGCCAGCCGGCGCCTCGCTGAGCCGGAAGTTCACCTCCTGCCGGCCCGCGCCACACACCGCACTGCGCTGAGCGTGGTCATAGGTATAACCGGGCAGCGTCGCACGCACGCGGTAAACGAGGGGCGGGAGGCCTTCAATCTCGAAGGTGCCATCCTCGCGCGTGAACGCCTGGCCCACAAGGCGCTCCTCATTGAGCGGAACGCTCTCCTCGAACACCTGCACCAGCGCGCCCTTGGCCGGCCCCAACCCCGACGTGAATTGCACCACCCCGTAGAAGGTGCCCGTGCGCATCCAGCAGATCAGGTTGTGCATCAGGTTGTGCCGGAGGTCCTCGCAGTGCAACCCGTAGGGGTTGTGAGACGCGTACTTGCGGTGAATCCCCTCGAAGCCAAAGGCGAAGAACGCGCTCCGCGAGTTGACTTCCGGGTCGCGCCGATACACAGCGGCGACCGCATCGGTGCGCCCGCTGATCCCCGTATTGGGCGAGCGGTAGCTATACAGCGTCTGCGAGGGCGCCACCGGCAGAATGCCGTCCATCCACAACTGGTTGCCCGCGGCGTCCGTGCTGCAGTTGTTGCCCTGCTCGCGAGCGGTCGTCGAGCTGGTTGAAACCCCGAGCAACGGCGTGGAGCCCCACCCCTGGATGACTGGGAAGTAACGGACCGGCATCTGCAGCGCGGTCGGTTGCGCCTCCCCATGCCAGTGGACCGACCATGGCTGGGTGGTCACCTGGCCCCCCGCGCCCGTGAGGAAGTATCGGTCATCGGCCGCCCCGCCCGTGAGTGTCCAGGCTGGGGCATCATCCACGTATTGCACACCCATGCGGGTGAGCAGCGGCGGCTCCTTCACGACGCCATCGCGGGTCAGCGCCCAGGCTACGTCCTGACCCGTCACCACAAGCCGGCCGCCACGGTCCAGGAAGTTGATCAGCTTCGCCTGAGTGTCGCCATCGACGATGGTGCCCTCGCCCACCCAGAGGTTCCCGGAGTACGGGCTAACCCACACGATTCCCCTGTCCGCGACGAACTGGTTGCGGACGGCCTCATAGGGATTCTGGAAATCCGGCTGCTGGGCAATGCGCGGCATGTAGGCGGCGATCACATCCGGTGGCAGCCGGCCCCGGCACACCACCCGCCACACATCGTAGCCTTCCTCCGGCATGCTTCGGATGAAGGTGTCGCTCGGTGGGATGGAGAGCGCCGGCGGTGCGGGCGGAACCCCTCCGAAGCTATCGATGTTGATGATGTTATCCGCGTAGGCGCCCAAATTGATGAGCGACGCCGGCATTCCGGTCGGGTTCCGGGTATAGTAGCTCTCCACCGGGAACCACGTCGGGAAGTACTCATTCGCGTAGGTGAAGTTCGACCGGTCGCCTTGCATGAACTTCTGCCCGTGGGCATAGTCCATCACCAGCAGGATTCCATGTGTCGCCGTGAACTGCTGCGTGCTGAATCCGGCAATGCCGTCGTAGATCTTCCAGTTGCCCGCGTTGTCGTAGGCAATGATGTCCAGGTAGAAGTCGCTCTGAGCGTTGCTGGGGGTCTTCCAGGAATTGCTATAGATCCCATCCCCCGCGACGGCATCGCCATGCTTCGGGTCGCCGTCATCGTAGAGCTGCAGCCAGCCATCGTGCGGCGGCACGGCGAAATTCAGCGCCGAGAGGTCGTCCATGCGCGGCTGATAGGGCGGAATGTGGTAGGTGTAGTTGGTCGCGTGGACCATATGCGCGTCGACTTCCGTCCAGATCGGCATGGGGTTGGCCGCCGAGTCGGGATTGTCCGGCTGGACGTAATAGACCTTATGGTCAATCCCCTGGGCATCGGTGACGGCGTCATCTGGGTCGCGGATCTGAGCATACACCGCCTTGACGCCGCTCTCCAGATCGCTCACGCGGGCGTTGATCACCACGGTAGATCCGGGGATCGTCAGCTTGGGGGTGATCTCAGGCAGCGCCTCCAGCCGCGGGTCGGTGATGTCGGTGATCGAGGTGAGCCAGATGTCGCGCGCCCCGCCCTGATCGGTGACGTACATCACCTTCGGGTTCTTGAAGTCCACAATCGGGAAGAGCCCGGGGTGGTCCTCATTCCCCGTGAGCGGCTCGATCTCGCTCGGGGAGAGCTGGGTGCGCTTGATGGCCGAGCTGCTGTTCGGCGTCTCCGCGTTGGCCACCAGGCCGCCCTGAACGACGAGGGGGTACTCGTAGACATCGAAATCGCCCACGGTATCCCAGGTGCCATCGCCATCGGCATCCTTGCGGTTGGACGCGAACAGGATGACGCTGCCATCGCTGTTCCACGCCGGATTGCGGTCCATCACCGTGCCGTCGGGCACCTCGAACGCGGTCAACTGCTGCTGCTGCGACCCGAAATAGGACATGCGCCACACGCGGGTGGTGTTCGTGGTCGCATCAATCACGCCGTCGCCGTCGCTATCGACACCGTTCGACTCGAAGAGGATGGTCTGGCCATCGGGAGACCACACCGGGTTGCGATCCTCGCTCGGGCCCTTGGTGAGCGGCGTCAAGTGGCGGCCATCCGCCTTCATGCTATAAATCTTCGGCAGGCCCTCGCGGTCGCTCGAGAAGGCAAGCGTATCGCCACCGGCAGCCCATGTGGGATGTCGCTCCTCGCTCGGTCCGACGGGTAGCTTGGCCTTCTCCCCGGTCGAGAGAGTGAGGAGGTAGATCTCGTAGTCGCCTTCTTCATTGGAGGCGTAGGCGATGCGCAGGCCGTTGGGAGACCAGGCGGGCTCCACCTGGTTGCCGGGATCGTGGGTCAACTGCTTCTGGCCCGACCCATCCGGGTTCATGATCCAGATGTGGTAGGTGCCATCGTCGCGCACCTTGTCGATGCGCATATCGCCGTTCGTGTCCTCGCCGTTGCTGGCAAAGAGGATCTTCGTGCCGTCCGGGGACCAGACCGGATCGGTATCATCCGCCGGCGACCGGGTGAGGTTCACGTTTTGAACCGGGATCGCACGGCCGCCGCCCGGACGCTGCCCCGGGTTGGTCAGGTTCAGGTAGGGCCGCTCGCGCGTGCCTAGGGGGAGCTTTCGCTTGCTCCCGATCACCCTGGGGAGGCCTGTCGCCATGGCAGAGGTTGCCGGCGCGCGTCCATCGCGCGCGCCCGCAGGCACAGTAACCCCTGGGAGGCGAACCGATCCGCCCCCGAAAGCAACTCCGAGAGTGAGGGAAAGCAAACTACCGAAGAGTGCCAGAAACAGCCTGGTCCGCCCAGCAGATCTCTCTTTCAACGCAGGGACACCCTCCTACTCGGCTACCCGCTGGCGTCTGTGGCGATTGCGTCGGAAGGACACGAAGGTTCGGTTGGCAGCCGTGGATATGCTCTGAAGGGACGCAACCACGCCCTCGCAGATTATAGCACAACGCCCGTGCGATTGCAACTCCAACCGGCTGCTCCTACCCCCCGCCGAGCCGAGATTCTTGCCACCACTCCTGTGGGAAGCCAACGCGCTTGCCCACACCTCCGGACGCCGAAGCGCCGGCCAGGTGTAGGACAGGCTTACGTGCAGTTTCGCGGCTTCCCTGGGAAGTTCCTCTAATGCCGTTTTCCACTGTGAAAGAAGGTGACGCGCGCCGGTCCTGTGCGTTAGGTGTGCGCGCGAAACAGGAACGGAACCGTGCAGCCACGCATCGGCCTACGAGGTGGGGCCGTCGCGCTCGATTCCCTCCTCGGCCAGCAGTTCCTCGTAGAGCTTGCAGACCTCTTCGCGCACGGCGTGGAGGGGCTTCTCGGTGCTGATCACATGCGCAGCGCGCGCCTCTTTCTCAGACAAGGGCATCTGCGCGGCAATTCGGAGCATCGCCTCTTCAGGCGCCAGTCCCGTTCTGGTGATTAGACGCTGGAGCTGGGTGGCTTGTTCCGAGGAGACAACGACCACGGTGTCGACCATCTCTTCCAGGCCGGCTTCGTAGAGAAGGGGGATCTCCACCACGACGAGGCGTGGAGGAGAGGGGCTGGCGCGCCATTCGACAAGCTGTCGCTGAATGGCCTGCACCACGTGGGGATGGATGATCTCTTCGAGGCGCCGGCGGGCCTCGGCGTCACGGAAGACGAGCGCGCCGAGTGCGCGCCGGTCCAGGGTGCCGTCATCGCGAAGGACGCTGGTTCCGAACTGGGCGACCACGGCATGATAAGCGGGTTGGCAGGGCACGACGGCAGCGCGCGACAGCGCGTCGGCGTCGATGAGAGCGGCGCCGCACTCCTGGAACATTGCCGCCACGGTGCTCTTTCCCGTGGCGATCCCGCCGGTGATGCCAACGACGCGCATCGGAGGGCCTCTTTACTGGGAAGCGAGCAGCAACCCGCCGGCCGCCGCCGTTACGGGCGACAGCCGGCAGGTCACCTGACTTACACTACGCCTGCGGCTGCTCCGACTCCGATTGCTCCGCCGTGGGCCCCTCATCACTGACTTCAGCCTCCTCGGGTCCTTCGGCAAGCTCGTCGGCATCGATCTCTTCCAGCTCCTCGAATTCCTCCGCGTAGTCTTCGAGATCGACGCGCTCGCGCTCTCTCCGCTCACGGCGCGAGCGGCGCATCTTAGCGGCAAGATCGCCCACGACGTCGCCGATGGTGGTGCGGTCCGAGCCACCCCCACGTCCGCGCTGATACTCGCGGAACTCGCGGCGCTCCTCATCCTGCTGCATCTGGCGCAGGCTGAGGGTGATGCGGCGCTCCTCGGCGCGCACGTTGATGACCTTCACGGTCACCTCGTCGCCCACAGAGAGCACCTCTTCCGGCTTGTTGACACGCCGGTGCGCCAGCTCCGCGTTCGGAATGATCCCCTCGATGCCATTGTCCAGCTGGACAAACGCGCCGAAGGGCACCAGGCGCGACACCTTACCCGTGCACACATCGCCCACATGGTAGCGCTTGTCCACGTCCGCCCACGGATCGGGGAGGATCTGGCGCAGACCCAGCGAGATCTTCCCCTCCTCCGGGTTGACCTTGAGGACCATCACATGGATGCGGTCGTTGACCTTCACCACCTCGTTCGGGTGGTTGATCCGGGTCCACGACATCTCGCTCACGTGCAGCAGGCCATCCACGCCGCCGATGTCCACGAACGCGCCGTAGTCCGTCACGCGGCGGACGACACCCTCGCGGATCTGGCCCTCGGCCAGCGTCGCGAAGAGCTGCTCGCGCAGGCGCTCGCGCTCATCCTCAACCGCCAGCCGGTGCGAAAGCACCACGCGCTTTCGGTCGCGGTCGATCTCGATGATCTTGAGCGGCAGCGACTGCCCGATGTACTTCTCCAGGTTGCGCACCTTGCCGCTGCCCACGTGGGAAGCCGGCACGAAGCCGCGCACGCCCAGATCGACCACCAGGCCGCCCTTGACGCGGTCGGTGACCATCGCGTTGATCACCTTGCCTGTCTCGAAGGACTCCTCGATCCGATGCCACGCCTTCTCATAGTCGGCGCGCTTCTTCGAAAGGATCAGATTGCCTTCCTGGTCCTCGGCGTCGAGAACGTACACATCAATGGTGTCGCCAATGGAAACCACATCCTCGGCGGCCACAGAACCCTCGCGGGACAACTCCACGGGCGGAATCAAGCCATCCGACTTGGTGCCGACGTCCACGAGCACGCCTTCACGGTCAATGTGAACGACGGTGCCCTTGATAATGTCCCCCTCGGTCAAGGGTCGGAATGCGCGCGTGAAATCGTCCGCCGCGCTCTGCTGCGCCGCGTCGCCGTTGCGCCCTTCCTCGGCAGCCTCCAGGGCCTGCTCCATGGTAACGGTCTCTTCGGGCTGGCCTTCCGTCACCGTCACCTGCTGTCCCTCGTCCCGGTCGTCAGTCATAGTAAAGCCACGCTCCTCTCGTTGGGTCGCGGGCCTCGACGGGCTTCCAATTTTATCTCCCGCCGGGGTTTTCTCCCGCTCCCCGTGTTGCTTGCAGTGGGTTTCGGCCCCAGAGCGATCCGCTCCAGGCGGCGATTGCGCGCCCACCCCGGAGGCGCCTCTCGTCTCCAACCCCACCGGGGCACTCCCCGGTTGTTCAGGAGTTCCCCACCCGCCGCGCCGCACACCCCCCACGGCCAGCGCGCATACGACACGCGCTCGTCGCGTGAGTCCTGCGGAGCACGCAGCGGGGCAGCGGTCTGCGCCGCTGCCGCCGGGCCTCGTCATGCCCGGCGCCCAATCGCTGCGCGTGCGCTATCTCTGTGATTGCACGCGCCCCCATTCTCGCATAACTACTCTGTTCGACTGCCAGCCCCGGATTCCTTCTCTGATAACAGAGCAACTTCAGCGCACCCGAAGCCATCCGAGGAGGCGTCGCGCGCTCTCGCCAGCCACACGAGACTGCCCGGAATGCCGCCGCAGCCGCCTACCCCGCCCTTCCCTGCATGCGGGTAAGGAGCCGTGGCGCCAAAGCCACACCGGCCGCAGCCGGCACTCCGAGGCAGACCGCCGAAACCGCGCGCGTGTTCCACCGAGCGTTCGGCAACGCGCGTTGGGGCCTACTCCTCCCAGAAGGCGTTCAGCATCGCCAGGCTCTCCTCGACCAGCACCTGGCCACCTTCGGGGCCGACATGGTTGCTCACCGGCTCCGCGCCATACCCCTGACCCGCCACGGCGCGCGCCGTCGGCAGGTAGGCGGCACCGCCCCCGGCCAGCTGAACCACAAACGTTTGCACCGCCTTGCTCCGCGCCTTGATGCGCTCGCCGAAGTCCAGGAAAAGCTCGAACGGGTTGGTGGCAAACCCGACATCGCCCACCCGCACCAGGTGCGTCTCCACCGCGAAAGTGGGCTGCTCGCCCTGGGAGCGGTACCGCTCCATCACCCGCCGGTAGCGATTCAGCATCCTGAAGCGGCGGGAGAACCCGGCCACGTTGCCTTCCGGCACTTGCTGCCGCTCGTAGGTCTCGTACTCCCGGACCGCGTGCTCGTATTCATCGCGAGTGACGGCGCGCGCCGGGAGGTGGAGCGTGCGCACCGCGTGCCGCAGTGGCACATCAGAATGCTTCTCGGTTTCGGCCACCGGAAGCACGTCGGTCACGGCATCCACGATCCGCCGGGCCAGCTCTTCGCGCTCTGTCACTCCGCGCAGCCGGCGCATCCGCTCCTCGGCGCGGGCGTGCAGCAGGAGGTGCGGCGATTGGTCGCCTGCCGCCGAGCACTGGGGAAGCAGGAAGAGGCCCTCCCCTACGCGCCGTGCCAGCTCGACGCGCACCTCGTGCCAGAAGTCCGCCGAAACGTAGTGCTCGCCCTCCGTCACCTGAGAAGGACACGCCAGGTTGACGATCATTCCGGTCAGCCGGCCTTCGGGATCCCACGTGTAGAGCAGATCGACGCCATGATCTTCATAGCCCTCGATCTGCTCGAACTCGGGGGTGTTGGTGGCGCCATACATGCGCGACACCCCGCCAAAGTAGGAGGCCCGCCGGTTATGCCCGACAACAGCCTGGCCGAAGCCCCAGCCCACCGCTCCCGGAGCCTGATTCTCCCAGGCGCGCGCGATGCACTCGGCCACGCGGTCGACAAAGAGATCGGCATACTCCGTGGGCGTCATCACCTCGGGCCCCTGGGGAGGATAGTGGCCCTCCTCAATCTCCGGTGCGGTGTGCGTGTGCGTCGCATTGAGGAAGACCCGACGCGCATCCAGGCCCTTTGCCCGAGAGGCCACAGCTTCGCGCACGCGCTGCAAGATCCCGCTTGGAATCGAGACACGGTCGCACGAGACCATCACGACATGCTCGCCCGCGCTCTCTTCCGACAGGACAAGCGCGGTGGCAAGGAGGGGGTCATTCACGCGATTGGAGATGCGCGCGTGAAACTGCCCGCGCAGCACCACTGGCCGTTCCGGAGTGATATCAACCGATGCCCAACCGATTTTCATCGTGCGCTCCTTACTCGGCGACACGCAGTCGCCACACATCGTTCACCAGCGGCCACGCGTTCCCGGCTACCACCCAGAGGGCGTCCTGGAAGACGTAGCAGCTAGGCTCATGCCGTGCCGAGAACCCCACCGGCGACTCGAAGCGTTGCCAGGAGGTTCCGTCCTCGGTGTACCAGACATCATCCAGGTTCTCGCCACGCCGGTTGCTGAACCCGCCCAGCACCCACAGCCGGCCGGCATAGACGATAGCTGGGAACCACATGCGCTCTGCCCAAGGTGCGTGCTCCAGGACCCGCGTCCACTCCACGCCGTCCTCGGAATACCAGACATCGTTGTGAGTGGTGAACTTCGGATAGTACTTCTCGGGCGGCTCGCTCGCCTCGTGAGTGGCGCCCCCTATCAGCCAGAGCCTTCCGCCATAGACAGCGACCGCGGCGGCATAGCGCGCTCCCCACGGCGCTTCCGGCGTGGCGCACGTCCACTTCACGCCATCAGTTGTCCACCAGACATCCTTGCCGCTTCCCAGGTGCCACATCCGGCCATCGTGGACGACGATCTCGCCATAGCCTCGCGTGCCGAACGGCGTCTTTTCACTCACCCGTTCCCACGCGATCCCATCGGTCGAGTTCCAGACGCTCCCCTTGATCGCCCACAGCTTCCCCTGGAAGACCACCATCTCGCTATAGCCATCATAGGGCGTCCTATCACTGACGAGCGTCCAGTTCACGCCATCGGTGGAGCTCCAGAGGTCGCGCGAGAGGACGTTGCCGACATGGTAGCCGTTGCTCAGCCACATCTTGCCCTGAAACACCACATCCTCGGCGGTATCTCGCGTGGAGAACGCCGCCTTCTCCACCACGCGCTCCCATTCGCCACTCAATCGCTTGCCCTTCTCCGCCATACTGGCGCCTCCCAGGAGAAGCGCGCCGGCAGCCACCATCCCCGCGGCCCATGCCGCCGGCCGGCCCCTCCCTTGTCCTTGCCATAGGCCAACTCCTCCCTTCACCACACATTCGTCACTCTTCATCGAATCCCCCCTCACCGCTTCCGAGGCCTATCACCAGAGGCGTACTCGGGCATAGCTGATCTTGTTCTGCGTGCCATGGCGGTAGCCCAGCAGATCCAGCGTCGTCGAGGGAGGCGAGCCACCGCGGGACGTGGCCGTGAAGAAGGCGCGCAGCGGGTGCTGCAACGGCAAGACCACCGACTCGCCCGGGCTGCCGTCCGGCAGAATCTCCAGGACGCGGTTGGCCGGCACGCGCTGCCCACTCTCGTCGGTCCTTACCAGGAAGCAGACGACGAAGAGCCGGTAGTCCGGGGTCACCTGGAAGCGCGCGCCTCCGACCTCGCCCGCCGTATCGGCGCTGATCCCCTCGCCGCCCCGCAAGAGCGTGCCCCGATAGATCACCTTGCCGTCGCGGATGCGGGCATACTGCCAGGCCCACGTCCGCTTGATATCCGGAAAGAACTGGTCGCGCAGCGCCTTGCCAATCGGCCCCTCATACCAGAGGACGTGCGCTGTGCCATCCGGCCCCACCCAGAGGTCACCGGGGAAGAGCCACCCGCCCGTCTCCTGGGTGTTCGCCAGGAGGAGCCACTCTCCCCACTGGCCCGAAACGATATCGGGCGTCGAGGTGTAGTAGAGCCGGCGCCAGCGGTTGCCCCACTTTCTTCCGGCCTTGTCCGGGGTATTCACGCGCGCCCAGGTGTTGTAGGCGGCGGCCCCGCAGAAGTGAACGGCGCGGTCTTTCAGCACCACGTTCGGGTAGGTGAGGCGGTCCGATTTCTCATGATAGGGAGCCATCTCGACCGTCTCCTCCTTGGGCGGCCAGACGAGCCGGCCGCGCGCGGCCCACCGCCCGTCGCGGCCGCGGAAGCTCCACTCAGCATAGTCATAGCCGATATTCTGAAAGAGGATGATCTCGCGCCCCGGGCCATCGGCTGCAAAGGTGCGATAGGAGTGGGCATTGAAGCCGGGCTCGCCCTCCCACTCGGGGACGAGCGTCTCGTAGCCCGCCTTCAGGTTTTTCGCATCGAAGCGGAGGATCTCCGGGCGCGCGGGGCCGCCGCCCTCCGCCTTGGGATCGGTCAACAGCGTCGGGTTGGCCGAGAGAAAAAGCTGGCCATCGGAGAAGCCAACAATCGGGCACGGCTCGCGCGTGCGCCCCTTCTCATCCGCCGCGACCCGTTCCCACCCCTCCGCGCCCCGCCGGAAGAGAAGCCAGCGCACGTTGTTCAGCGGCCGGTACTCCTTCAGCGTTTCCAGGCCGCTCGCGAAAAGCTCGCCCCCCGCCCGCGTCAGGCAGGTCGATCCCCAGCACCACATCGGGTCCGCGCCGTTATCCGCCGGCTCGAAGAGGTAAACGTCCTCTTCGACCTCTACCACGGGTCGCAAGGGCGCGGACGTCTTTCTCTTGTCCTCCTCTGCTACAACAGGCGCGATGCAAGCGAGCCCGACGGCCAGGCTGGCCGCGATGCGCCATCGGCTACCATGCGGCACCATCTGCCTCGCTCCCTTCCGCCAACGGCATGCCGCTGCCCGCCAGCGGCTGCCGCAGGCTCTGTCAAGCGCGAGGGCCCATCGGGCGCCTTGGGATTCGCAGCAAGGCCGCTCGCGCCCAGCCAACGGACGCCAGTTGCTCCCGGTTCTCTCTCAGACGGAGGGGAGCAGCCCCAGGGCGGCCCCTCCTCAGTTCCTTCTGAGGCGCACGGTGAAGAGAAACGCCAGACCTATCAGGAGGATGGCCCCCGACAGGAAGAACAGATCCAGCGAGCCCGCATACTGCTGGAGGAACGCGTGGTGCACAAGCTCCATGACGAGCGCCAGCATCACCAGCTTAATCAAGCGGCCGGTGAGAGCATCGAGGGTGTGGATGCGCAGCAGATCCGCCGTCTCCGCGCGCTCCACCTCCGCGAGCCGCTTGATGAAGAGCTGGTAGAGGCCGATGGAGAAGAGAACCAGCGCGCCGCCGATCGCACAGATGGCGATCACACTGACAACACTCGCCATGATCTCGGCGCGCAGTCCCTGGCGCATCTCCTCCGTCAGCGTGGTATCGGCGATACGACTGGCCAGCCCGAGGAGGTAGACCGTATCCACGCATGCCAGGTAGAAGGTGCCCGCGGCCATGAGGATCCCCACGATAACCGGGACCACCAGCAAGAACCGGCTGTGCCAGAGCGCCGCCTCGAACAGCCCTTCGAGCGTCGGCGAGTCCTCCGGCGCCGCTCGCGGCACCGGGGCCTCTTGCGGCAAAGGCGCGTCCGTTTCGCTCTCGTCCATCAACGTCCCTCTATTCCTATCTCCGCCGTAGCGCTCCTGGTCACCTACACGCCCACGCCGGCGTGCGCCAGCGTCGATGAGACCGGCCGGCCGACCACGATCTTGCCTTCCTGAACAAAGCCTTCCGGACGGCCATCCAACTCGCGCGCCAGCTTTCGCCGCCAAAAGGCGACGCGGTCCTGCCGGAGCGGGGCCAGGTCGTGCCGCTCCTGCGGGTCCGTCGCGATCTCGAAGAGCTGCTCGCACCCGGTCTGGCTAAACCAGGCATACTTCTCCCGCCCATCGGTCATCCAGTGGTTCGATTGCTGGCCGGCGGCATGCTCGCCGTGAAGGTACTCGCGCCAGCCACGCTCCTCGCCGCGCAGGAGCGGAAGCACGCTCGCACCATCTAACCCCTCGGGAATCGGCACTCCGGCGAGGTCACAGAGCGTCGGGAAGATATCGCGCAGCTCCACGGGCGCGTCGATCTGCTGCCCCGGCTTCCCATCCCATACGCCCTTGCCGGGAAGATGCAGGATGAAGGGCACGCGGCAAGAGCCATCATACGGCAGCGACTTGGCGATGTAGTTGTGATCATAGAGCATATCGCCGTGATCGGAGGTGAAGAGGATCGCCGTGTCGTGCAGCAGGCCATACTCGTGCAGGGCGACCACCATGCGGTTGATCTGCTGGTCAATGTGCGAGAGCTGGGCATAGTAGGCGCGCCGGGCCAGGTCGATCTGCTCCGGGTCGCGTGGCACCGGGCTGTCCAGGCCGCGAAGCGCCGGAAGCTCGTGGTCCACCCAATCGCCCACCGGCAGCGGTGGCAGATCCTTTCGCAGATACCGCTCCAGGAAGCAGCGCGGCGGATCCAGGGGCGGATGCGGCCGGTGATACGAGAGCATCAGGAAGAACGGCCGGCTGGGATCGCGCCGGCGGAGGAAGTCGATGCCCTGGGTGGTCACCCAGCTGGTCGGATGGAGCCGGTCGTCGTAGATCCAGGGGCGTACGGCATAGCCATTGCAGCCGATGCCCGTGTCGGTGTAATCGACGTTGGGGTCGCCCAGCTTCTCGCGCAGCCAGGGGAGGTAGTCGTCAATCAGGCCATGGTCCCGGTGTTGACTGCGCGCGAAGTGGAGGTAGCCATCGTGCAGGACCACGTTGTGGAAGCCCATCAGGTTGCGCTCGGGGTAGACGTGCATCTTCCCGACACACTGGGTGTGATACCCGGCGCTCGCCAGCGTGCCTGCCAGCGTCACCGGGTACTGCCAGTGGACGCCATCGCGGTAGCCGACGAAGCCGTGACGCCGGGGCGAGAGCCCGGTGAAGAGCGCCGATCGCGCGGCAATGCACGAGGGGCACGCCGAGTAGGCCTGGGTGAAGAGAGCCCCGGTCTGCGCCAGCGCATCCAGGTGCGGAGTCTCGACCACGGGGTGGCCCGCCACTCCCAGGCTATCGCCGCGCCACTGATCGACGCAGATCAGCAGGAGGTTGGGTCGCTCGCTTGCCATCGCTCACCTACCTTCCAAAGCCGCGCACTCCGAACTCCTTCCCCCAGGGATCCGGGTCGGGCACTCCCGAACGGTCGATCAGCTCGCCGACGCGGTTGCGCCAGGCGTAGAGCGGCTTCGGGTCGTGCGAATACTCGGCCACTGTCTTCACCAGCGTCTCGGGCACTGGCAACGCCTCGCGCGCCTCGGCCAGCCATTCCCGCTCGCGCGCGGTAAGCCGCTCGCCCTTCGCCTGGCATCTCCGGATGCACTCCTCCAGGATGCACGCATAGGCAAAGTCCTCCATGCCGTCGCGGTAGTTCTCCAGACGGATGGTAGGCACCGGCTTCCCACCTGGGCCGCTGCAGAAGAGGGAACCGTCTCCGTGGTAGGTGGTCCAGCTCACGGGGTTCCACTCGGTGAAGGGCCCGCTCTCAATCGGCTTGTTGTTGTTCCACTTGGCGAGCGCGTAGTAGAGGAATCCGTCGGGGCGGTACTTCGCCGTCATGGCGCCCATGAGGAGGCGCGCCTCGATGGCGTCCGATTCGACGAACCAGTTGGCGTAGGGACGGTGCGGGCTGCAACAGATGTACCACCACACCTTCTTCCCGGCGGCGCGCGCCCGCTTGACGCGCTCCGGGTCAAACTTGGGCGTGAGCGGACACCAGGCGCCCATCGTCTTCACTTCTGACTCCAGGCCAAAGCTGTCGTCGTAGCTGGTCGTCATCAAGAGGACGTCGGGGAAGGCCTCGCGAAGCGCCTGCGCGGAGCGTTCCAGAAGCGGAAACTGCTCCTTGGGGCGCTCGTCGAAGCCATAGATGTAGGCGTGATCCAGAATGCCCAGCTCCTTCGCCTTCTCGTAGGCCGGGCGCAGCCGCGCCACCGTCGCGGCGATTGCTTCCTCAAACCCCTCCGCCTTGGTGCCTGCGTTGAAGACGTTCCCCAGGTTGAAAGCGACGAGCCGGCCCTGATCATGGAGCCGCTTGATGATCTCCCAATCGGGCGGGCCCTGCCGGTAGAGGTTATCGTAGTCGATGTAGTAGTCGGCGAGGAAGTCGGCCCATCGGTGCTTCATCTCCGCCCAGCGCTTCGCGCCGCCCATCTGCGATTTCAGCTCGTTGAAGGTGATCGCCGTGGGGAGCGGGGTGTGGTCCGGGAGGGTGAAGTTGTAGACGCGCACCGCCAGCGGGAAGGAGAGTGGCCTCGCGCCCTCCGCCGCCACCTGGAGCGTGCCCTCATAGAGGCCGGGCGCCTGGTCCTTCGTGGCATGCACGCGCACCCAGAAGCTCTGGAGGTCGCCCGGGGCCACATCGACGGGGCCAAGAAAGTCGAGGATCGGATCGGGCCACCAGCCCACGTGCGAGACTTCGTAGGGCGGGCGCGCCTTCGTCTCCACATAGCCCACCACGTCACAATCGATCCGGGCGGCGGGCAACACCGCCCCCGAGCGCGACTTCAGGTCGGTCACGCTCACGCGAACGCCCCTCAGCGCCTCATCGCGGGGCATCACCGCCACCTGGAAGCTCTCTCGCTCGTTGCGCGCCAGAGCGAGTTCAACGCGCCTATCAACCGAGAGCTCGAACGGCATCCGGCGCGGGAGGAGCTTCTCCATCGAGGTGGCAAACCCGACGAGCAGCGGCGTGTCGCCCAGGCGCAACCCCTCAAACGCCTTCCGGAATCCGAAGACGGACTCCAGGCGTCGGGCTTCGCCCGGCAGCCCCTCCAGCTCGTTGCGGAGCATCTCGAGGCGCGCGAGGGTGAGATTGGGAGAGCTGGCTTCCTCCCTCGCCCGCCGGGCGCGCGCCGCCAGAGCGTCCATCTCCTCTCGCGCGCGCTGGCGCAGCGCCGGGGTATCGGCAATGCGCAGGAGCGAGGCGCGGCTCTGCTCTAAGGTGGCGTCGACCCCGCCGAGGCTATCCAGGAAGAGCTTCGCTACCTGCGCTGCGAACCCAACGCGCGGCTCGGGAGGCTGCTCGCCCGGCTTCAGCAAAGTGATGTTGTCGATATAGAGCACCATCTCGCTGGCCGGACGCTGCGTGAAGAAGTGGAGGATGCCAATATCACTGCGGTCCACCTTCTCCGGGAAGTTGAGTGGCACGAAGAACCGGCGGTAGCCCCGCTTCGGGAGGTCGAACCGATACCTCAGCCCCTCGCGAAACGGCACCTTCCTGTCGGAGACAAAAAGCGAGAGCGTGTGCACATCATCGCTTGGATGGGTGATATCGACCATGAGCCGGTCATAGCCGCGCCAGTCCGAAACGGGCGGCTCGACCTCGAATGCAGGCCACTGCGCCATCCCCTCCTTCCAGGCGGGGGTGACAAAGCGCATGGAGAACTCGCCTTGCGTGGCATAGCGCGCGTCTCGCGCCAGCTGGTCCTGCCCACCCGACCGGCTCACCCAGGCCGACACCTCGGCATCTGTCTCGCATCCAAACAGCCGCTCGGCCGCGCTTGCCTGCCCCGCGGGCACCAGCAACGCGAGCATGGCCACCCAAACCAGAAGGATCCGTCTCTCCATGCCCTCCTCCTCTCGAATCCCGGGGCGGAACTCGCTCATGCCTGCCCGCTCGCCCGGCTATTCACGCTGGTTCGCCACATCCGCCGGGGTTCCCCCCAGGCGAGAGGAATGAAGGGCAAGAACGCGCGGGAGAGACACGAGCGGGAGCTACGCCCAGGCGCCGTATGGGAGGCTGCGGCGGCCATGCCGCCCCGGATCGGGATGGCAGATAAGGCGCCGGGGATCTATGACCCGCTGGGGCCGGTGTAGCGGATGCGCCAGATATTCCCGGCGCGGTCGTCGCTGAGGAAGAGGCTGCCATCCGGGCCGACGACGATCCCCACCGGGCGCGCCCAGGCGCTCCGCCCTTGCCCAAAACCGGTGATGAAGTCGGTCATGGTCGCGGGCTGGCCGTTCGAGAAGTGGATGTGGATCACCTTGTAGCCGCTGGGGGCGCTCCGGTTCCACGAGCCGTGGAGGGTCACGAAGGCATCGCCGCGGTATGCCTGTGGAAACTGCTCCGCCTGGTAGAAGACGATACCGAGCGGCGCCGAGTGCGCCGTGATCTTGAATGCCGGGGGAATGCACCTCTCCACCATCTCCGGGCGGCGGGTACCATACCGCGGGTCGGGCACGCAATCGCCGTGGGCATAGGGCCACCCATAGAAGCCCCCGTCACGGATACGGTTCAGCTCCTCGGGAGGGAAGTTGTCGCCCAGGTTATCGGCACCGTTGTCCACGCCCCATAGCCGGCCCTGGGCATCCCAATCGAAACCCACCGTGTTGCGCAGCCCGCTGGCGAAGATCCGCTCGCCGCTCCCATCAGGCGCAAACTGAAGGAGGGCCGCGCGCCTTGGGTTCTCCTCGATGCAGACGTTGCAGGTGGAGCCGACAGAGACGTACATCCTGCCGTCCGGCCCGAAGCGGAGGGTGCGGGTCCAGTGGCCGCCCCCGCCAGGCAGGCTGGCGACGCGCTCCGGCGCCCCGGGCGCCCGCTGTGCCCCTGGCTGATACCTCCACCGCACGACGGCATCCGTCTCAGCCACATAGAGGAAACCATCGTGGAAGGCGATCCCATGAGGCCGGTTGAGGCCCGTTGCCCACGCGG
>DUUU01000602.1 GCA_012841485.1 Armatimonadota bacterium | reverse complement strand
TCTCCTAGCCGGGCGCCTGTTGGGAGACCTTCAGCACCTCAAAGCGGGGGAGTACGAGCTGAGCCCCAGCATGACGCCGGTGGAGATTCTGGATAAGCTGGCGCGTGGCGACGTCAAGGCCTACTGGGTGACGGTGCCGGAGGGCGTAACCATCAAGGAGATCGCCGCGATCTTCCATGAAATGCAGTTGATCGATCCGACGCGCTTCATCACGCTGGCATCGCGCGGCGGGATACGTGTCGGCGCCGAGTATGGCGTGCCACGGAAGAACCTGGAAGGCTACCTCTTTCCGGACACCTACAAGGTGCCACGGGCTGTCACCGAGCAGCAGCTCATTCGGATCATGGTGCGTTCCTTCCAGCAGCAGGTCGAGCGTGGCCTGGCGCAAGAGATCGCGGAGCGCACCAACGGCCTGAGCCTGGAAGAGACCATCGTGCTTGCCTCGCTGGTGGAGCGAGAGGCGCGGCTGGCAGAGGAGCGGGCTCGAATCGCGGGCGTCTTGGTGAACCGGCTGCGGAAAGGGATGCGCCTGGAGTGCGACGCCACGGTACAATATGCCCTGGGAAAGACAAAAGAGCGCCTGCTCTACTCGGATCTCAAAGTGAACTCTCCATACAATACCTATCGCATCTCGGGGCTGCCCCCCGCGCCGATCTGCAATCCGGGCCTGGCGAGCATCCGCGCGGCGCTGAATCCGGAAAAGCACGACTATCTCTTCTATGTGGCGGTTGGCAAGACGGGCCGACACATCTTCACGCGCACTTTCGCGGAGCACAAGGACGCCATCCGAAAGGCACGAGGTGGGTGAGCCGATGATACGTTCGCGTCTCCGGCGGTGGTGCCGGCCTGATATCGTGGTTGCGTCGGTCCAGGAGATCGATCCCGAGGAGCTTCGCGCGCGCGGGATCAGGGCGTTGCTCCTCGATCTGGACAACACGCTCGTCATGTGGCGCTCGTGTGATCTGCGCGCCGAGGTGAGTGCGTGGGTGGAGCGTGCCCGGGGCGCTGGCCTGCGGCTGTGCATCGTGTCGAACAGCTCATCGGCGCGGCGCGTGGAACCGGTGGCCCAGCAGCTCGGCATCCCTTACACCGCGCGCGCCGCGAAGCCCTCCCGGCGTGCCTTCCGGCGCGCCGCGGCGCTGCTGGGAGTGGAGCCCTCGCAGGCCGCCGTGGTAGGCGACCAGCTCTTTACCGATGTGCTTGGGGGAAATCGCGCCGGCATGTTGACCGTCCTGGTGAATCCGATCAACCGCAACCGCGAGTTCATCTCCACCCGGATCATGCGCCTGGTCGAGCGCCTGGTATGGGGGGGCATTCACGCGGATCACGTCGCCCTGGCTGGTGCGGCGGAGCGCGAGCCGAATGGGGCAGGGAGAAGCCCCGATACCTGGTAACCGACAGCCGGTGCCACGCGCCGGCCGGGGGAGGAAGTAGCGAATGCAAGAGGACGCGCCGCCCGAGGCGGTGGTAACGGTGCGGGGCACGACGCGGATTGCGGCGGTGTGGGGCTGGCCGGTGCGGCACAGCTTCTCGCCCCCGATGCACAACGCGGCGTTCCGCTATCTGGGCATGGATTGGTGCTATGTCCCCTTCGAGGTCTCGCCCGAGGCGTTGCCGGACGCGGTGCGCGCCGTGCGCGCGCTCGGCATCGTGGGGGTGAACGCCACGATCCCGCACAAGGAGCCGCTGGTCGCCTTGATGGATGAAGTGGATCCAGAGGCGTTGGCCGTCGGCGCGGTGAACACGATCCACAACGACGGAGGGGTTCTGCGCGGCTACTCCACCGATGGCGAGGGGTTCCTCGGGGCGTTGCGCGACGAAGGTGCCGACCCGGCGGGCAAGCGCGTGGTGGTACTGGGCGCCGGGGGCTCCGCGCGATCCGTCGTGGTCAGCCTGGCGCGCGCCGGCGCGTCCGCGATCACCATCGCCAACCGCACGCTCTCTCGCGCCAAGGAGCTGGCGGATCTGGGGAGCGAGTGGGGGTGC
>DUUU01000601.1 GCA_012841485.1 Armatimonadota bacterium | reverse complement strand
TGCCCTTCGTCGATCCGGAGCGCATCGGGGCGATGGGCCTGAGCGGAGGCGGCGCGCATGTGATGCACTTTGCCGCGCTGGATACGCGCATCCAAGCGACCGACATCATCTGCGCCCTCAACTCCTACCGGGCGTGGGCCATCGGTATCGACAACTTCTGTGGCACGCAATTCCTTCCCGGCATGTTTCGCTACGGCGACCACGCCGAGATCTGCGGCTTAATCTGCCCGCGTCCCCTGTTGGTGGAGAGCGGTGGCTTCGACTATGGCTTCCCGCCCGACGCCACGGCCCAAGCGCAGGCACGGGTGGCGCAGATCTACCAGGCCGCGGGCGTGCCAGCCCACTTCGAGATCGACCTGGGCTATGGCGGCCACCAGTACTACGGCAACAAAGCTATCGAGTTCTTCGGCAAGCACCTGGGCGACTGAGGCAAGCGCCCGGCAAGCACTGCCTGCTCCTCTCCACGGAGATACCCGGCCCCAGCGGGCCAGAGTGCCCTGGCTGGGCCGGGCAGGCAGAACCCCATGAGAGAATGCAAGGGAACCCATGCTCAAACTCGGCGTGATCGGATATGGCAAGCGGATCAGCGGCGTCATCCAGCATGAACTGCGGCGGCTGGAGCCGGATGCCCGCGTGGTGGCCGTGGTGGACCCGGATGAAGCCGGCGCGCGCAGCCGACTGGCGGAGTGTGACCAGAGCGACGTCGTCTTTTACGACACCGTCGAGGAGATGGTGCGCAAAGCAAAGCTGGATGCGGTGCTGGTGGGCACGCGCTGTAACCTGCATGCCCCGTATGGCATTGAGATGGCGCGCTACGATCTCCCGCTCTTCCTGGAGAAGCCGGTGGCCATCTCGATGGAGCAGGCGGTCGGGCTGGAACGCGCCTTCGAGAACTCGCGCTGTGAGGTAGTCGTCAGCTTCCCGCTGCGTGTCTCGCCCCTCTGCTGTCTGGCGCGCCAGTATCTCGCGGAAGGAGCCGTGGGCACCCCGGAGCATGTCCTGGCGGTCAATTACGTGCCCTACGGCACGGTCTACTGGGATGCTGGCTACCGAGACTACGAGATTACCCAGGGCCTCTTCCTCCAGAAAGCGACGCACGATTTCGACTATATGGCGTTCCTGATGGACTCGCCGATTGTGCGCGTCGCGGCGATGGCCTCCTGGGGGCGCGTCTTCGGCGGCAAGAAGCCGGCCGGGCTCACGTGCGGGCAGTGCGATGAAGCGGAGACCTGCCTGGAGAGCCCGCGGAATCGCCGGCGCAACCTATCCGGCGGCACCCAGGCCGATCACCCCTGCACCTTCGGAGAGGAGTGCGGGTCGCCCGAGACGGGCATGAATGAGGACTCCTCCAGCGCGCTCGTTGAGTTCGCGTCCGGCGCCAAAGGCGTCTATACCCAGGTCTTCTACGCCCGGCGCGATGCCGCCACTCGCGGCGCGACCGTGAGCGGCTATCTCGGCACCGTCAGCTTCGACTGGTACACCAACGAGCTGAAGCGGGTGCGCCATCATGCCCCATTCAGCGATACGGTGAAGGGCGGGCAAGGACTCGGTCACTTCGGCGGCGATACGGCCCTGATGGAGAACTTCCTGGACGTGATCCACGGGCGCGCGCGCTCCCGCACGCCGATCCAGATGGGCATCCAGAGCGTCTACGCATGCCTGGCGGCCAAGGAATCGGCCGAGACCGGGCGCTTCATGGACGTTCGCCAGCTCGGGTAACCTGAGGCACAGAGATGGAGGGGGCGTTGCCGCGCGCACGGTAACGCGGCTCTCTCCGCGCCGGGTGGCGCAGGGAGGCCTCTCGCGTGAGCACGCCCCCATCCACTTGCCCATCCAGAGGCCTTCCCCGACAGCGGATTCGCGGTCCCTGCGCCGGCCGGCCGTGGCCTCGCGTCAGCCCCGCTCGTCTCCGGTGGCCCGTCCCCCCAGCCCGCCCCCCGGATAGGACCGCGCCAGGGCTCGCCGCCTCTCATCCGCGCTTCCCCACCCCCTGGGAAGTACGCGCCGTCTCTACGGATAACAGCCGAAGGACTCGCCCTTCTTTCCCGCCCGCCTGCACCCCTCGCGCCAGTGTGGCACACTGTCGTCCCCCCATCGTGTGGAGATTGCCCCCGCGCACCTATTGACAGGCACGTGGTGACTGAGGTATACTGCGGTGGAGAGCCAGGGGGAACCTGGTGGAGACCCGGTGGAGACCCCGCGGTGTTTATTGGCGAATACGAGCACAGCCTCGACGACAAGGGGAGAATCGTCCTCCCAATAAAGTTTCGCTATTCACTCGGTGAGAAATTCTACATCACCAAGGGCCTGCACGGGTGTCTTTTCATCTTCCCCGAGCCCGAGTGGACCAAGTTCAACCAGAGCTTAAGCGAGCAGCCGGTCGTCAACCTGGACGCGACGCGGCTGCAGCGGTTCTTCTCGGCCAGCGCGTTCGAGGTAACGACGGATAGCCAGAACCGGTTGGCGATCCCGGCGGTGCTTCGCAAGTATGCGAAGATAGAGGATCAGGCCGTTGTGGTGGGCGCCGCCAACCGCGTGGAGGTCTGGAATCCGGAGCTGTGGGAAGCGGTGAACAGCGATATCTCTCCGGAAGAGATCGCGGCCTCGGCGCAGGCTCTCGGATTGAGTGGGAGCAACGGTGCGCCGGTTGTCTGATGGACTGCCATCCCGGCCCTCGTCCAGCCCCTACCATGTGCCCGTTCTCCTCGCGCAGGTCCTCACCTTCCTGCGGCCGCGCCCGGGAGGCGTCTACGTGGACGGCACGTTGGGCGATGGCGGCTATGCCGAGGCAATCCTCCGCGAGAGCAGCCCGGATGGCGTCGTCATTGGCATTGACCGGGACCCCGAGGCACTGGCTACGGCGCGGGCGCGCCTCTCGGAGTATGGAGACCGGCTGCGCACGGTCCACACGACTTACGACCGGGTGGCCGAGGTCATCCGCGCCGAGGGCTTTTCGGCGGTGCAGGGAGTGGTTTTCGACCTGGGGGTTTCCTCCCGGCAGCTCGATCAGGCGGAGCGAGGCTTCTCCTTCCGGCAGGATGCGCCGCTCGATATGCGGATGGATACCACGGCGGGCGACACAGCCGCGGATCTGGTGAACACGCTCCCGGAGCGGGAGCTGGAGCGCATCCTCCGCGAGTATGGTGAAGAGCGCCTGGCCGGCCGGATCGCCCGGGCAATCACGCGCGAGCGCGCCCGGGCTCCGATTGAGACGACAGGCCGGCTCGCCCAGATCATCTGGGACGCGGTGCCCGCGAGCTACCGGCATGGGCGCATCCACCCGGCAACCCGGAGCTTCCAGGCGATCCGGATCCTGGTGAACCGTGAGATCGATTTACTGGAAGGCGGCGTGCGGGGCGGCGTCGAGATGCTGGAGCCGGGCGCCCCAATTGTCGTCGTGGCTTATCACTCGCTGGAAGACCGCGTCATCAAGCGTGTCTTTCGCGAGTTAGCCGGGAAGGGCTTCCCCGCCGGTGAGGCGCCCACTCCCAGGGTGAGGCTACTCACCCCCAAGCCGCTCACGCCTGAGCCGGCGGAGGTGGCCACCAATCCTCGGGCGCGCAGCGCAAAACTGCGCGCCGCCGAGAAGCTGCCTCCCCCGGATGTGGGAGGGCCGTGACCCGGCGCGCGGGTGCCTGGTAGCGGCAGGGGTGAGAGAGACTACTGCGATGGAGGTGCTGGTCGTGAACGCTGTGCCCGAGAATGTAACCCGGATGATTTCGACGGGGTCACAAACCGCCCCCGCGACCCCGGCGCCCCGACGCAGACGGAGGCGGAGTGCCGGCTCGCGCCGCGCTGCCCTGCTGCTCGGCTCGTTCACCCTGGTGGCCGCCATCCCAGTCGTCTACATCGCCTCGTGCGCCAGTGCCACCCGCCACTGCTATCAGCATAGCCGCCTTCAGGCCCGCCTGCATCAGCTCCAGGTAGAGCGCAAGCTGCTGGAGGCACAGGTGGCGGACCTCCAGCGCACCGACCGCGTTCTTCACGAGGCCAAGCGAATCGGCATGCAGCCGCGCGAAGCCCTGCAGTACGTTGCGATCGTCCCGCCGAAGGCGCCCGCGCGCGAGATTCGCCAGGCCTACGCCCGACCGTAGCACGGGAGGGTGGATCTTATGAGGGCGCGCCGCCAGCCATATATCGATACTGTCAAGCGCCGCACGGAGTGGGCCTTCTACTTCTTCTTCGTCTGGTTCCTCTTCCTGTCGTACCAGTTGTTCAACATCCAGGTGCGGCAGCATGCCCATTTCAAGAAGCAGGCCGCGCGCTACCACAACCGGCGCATCCAGGTAGATGCCGTCCGCGGCATTCTCTACGACCGCCACGGCACCGCCCTAACCCAGAACCTCCCCCTGAAGTCGGTCTATGCAGATCCCTCCCTGATCGATGACCCGGCGGCGACGGCTCGCCAGCTCGCGGGGCCCCTGCGCCGGTCGCCGCAGTACCTCGAGAAGTGTCTCCGGCGCGAGGGCTCCTTTGCCTGGCTGCGGCGCAAAGTCGACCGGCAGACCGAACAGGCAGTGCGCGCGCTCAACCTCAAGGGGATCGATTTCGTGCCGGAAACCAAGCGGGCTTACCCGCTCAAGAGCGTGGCCGCCAACCTGATCGGCTTCACCGATATCGATGGGAAGGGCGTCGAGGGTCTGGAGCAGCAGCTACAGGAAACCATCGCCGGCAAGCCAGGGTGGGTGAAAGCGGAAGTGGACGCGCTCGGGCGGATCATCCCGGGCACCACCCACGAGCGCGTGGAAGCGGTGGATGGCCACAGCGTCGTTCTGACCATTGATGCGCGCATCCAGCACCTGGCGGAGACCGCCATCGCCAAAGCGCACGCGACCTACAGGGCAGCCGGCGTCAGCGCCGTCGTCCTCGACCCGCGCACGGGCGAGATTCTGGCCCTGGCGAACCGGCCAACCTATGACCCCAACGTGCCCGCCGAGAGCGAGACGGCCGAGCGGCGCAATCGCTGTGTCACGGATCTATACGAGCCGGGGTCCACGATGAAGGCCATCACCGTGGCCGCCGCCCTGGAAGAGAAGGCGATCCGGCCGACATCCCTGTTCCACTGCCCCGGAAGCTATCCCATCGGGAAGCGGCGGATCCGTTGCGTAGTTCACGCACCCTATACCCATGGCCACGGCGCGCAGACGATCCGGGGGGTTTTGCGAGAGTCGTGCAACATCGGCACCGCCCAGATCGCCTCGCAGCTTGGCTCGCGCAAGCTCTACCGCTACATCGCCGACTTTGGCTTCATCGGCGATACGCGCTCGGGGCTCATCGGCGAGCGCCGGGGGTCGCTCACCCCACCCAGCACCTGGGCACCCATCAAGCAAGCGAACGTCTCCTTTGGCCAGGGCGTCAGCGTCACCGCGCTGCAGATGGCCGTCGCCTATGGGGCGATTGCCAATGGCGGGAAGCTGATGCAGCCCTACTACATCCGCCGCATTGAGGATGGCGCGGGCAAGGTGGTCCAGGAGTATCATCCCAGTGTGGTACGCCAGGTCATCTCGAAGCAGACCGCTGACCTACTCGCGAAGTGCCTGCAGGAAGTCGTGGAAGAGGGCACCGGGAAGCCTGCTCAGGTAGAGGGGTACACCGTCGCGGGCAAGACAGGAAGCGCGCAGAAGGTGCGCGAGGGAGGGCGCGGATACGCCCCGGGGTGCTTCATCGCCTCCTTCATCGGCTTTGCTCCCGTCTCCGATCCTCGCATCGTCTGCATTGTGGTGGTAGACGAGCCCAAAGGGAGCCACTGGGGCTCCACCTGCGCCGCGCCCGCCTTCCAGGAGATCGTCCAGGGGGCGCTCTGGTGCATGAAGGTGCCGCCGGACCGGCCGGTTGATTTACAGCAGACAGCGCTGGGTATGCAGAGATGATTGCCGGACCCCATGGGGCGAGGTGGCGATCCGGGGGTTCTGGAGGGGTGTTCGGAGGCGCCTGGCCTGCGCTCTGCCCCCTGGCGCCAGAGGCCTCTCAGGAAACGTCTCCTTTGATTGGGGCGTGTCCCCCTCGCGTTCCCGGCGCCAGATATGATAGAATGGATGCGAGCGGTTTCAGATTTCTCAATGCGGTGAGGGAGACGGCGTGCCCGGCCTCCGGAAGCCGCGCTTGCGGTCTGTTGGGAGATGACGTTGAACCTCAAGGCGATGATTGAAGGTCTCTCGATACAGCAACAGGCAGGTCCCGCGGTCGCGCCGGCCAGCGCATCGAGCGCGCCGGCGGTGGCCGGGATCGCCTACGACTCTCGGAAGGTGGAGCCGGGCGCTCTCTTCGTCTGCATTCGCGGCTACAAGACAGATGGCCACCTCTACATCGCGGATGCGCTCTCGCGTGGCGCTGCCGCCGTCGTGGTTGAGCAGGCATCGGCAATTCCCGCAAACCCGCCGGTGCCGTTTCTGCTCGTGCCCAACGCCCGGCGGGCCCTGGCCACGCTGAGCCGCAACGCACACGACGCGCCCAGCCGCAACCTGCGCCTCGTGGGGATTACCGGCACCAACGGGAAGACAACGACCACCTACATGGTGCGCCACATCCTCTTCCATGCCGGCAGGCCCACGGGCGTCATTGGAACCCTCGGCGCCCTCATCGGAGACCACCCCGTGCCCCTCGACCGCACCACGCCGGAAGCACCGGAGCTGGACCGCATCCTGGCCGAGATGGTCGCGGCTGGCGTACAGGATTGCGCCATGGAGGTCTCCTCCCACGCCATCGCGCTTCACCGCGTGCGCGAGCTGGAGTTCGACATCGGCGTCTTCACCAACCTCACGCAGGACCACCTCGATTTCCATAGGAGTCTGGAGGATTACCGGGCCGCGAAGATGGAGCTCTTCTGCGACCTCCCCCTCCACTCCCGGAAAGCGTTCACCGGCATCATCAATGCCGATGATCCCAGCGCGCCGTGGTTCCTGCAAGCCACCCGCGGCACCGCCGTCACCTACGGCCTGAGCGAAGGCGCACAGGTGCGCGGCTTCGACCCGGAAGCCAGGCCGGCGGGCGTCTGCTATCGATGCGTCCTCCCCGAGGGAGAGATGGCCCTCCAGCTTAAGGTGGGCGGCTTCTTCAACGTCTACAACAGCCTGGCAGCCATCGCCGCGTGCCGGGCGCTTGGCCTCGCCCCCGAAGCGATTGAGGCGGCGCTGAACGACTTCCCCGGTGTGCCCGGCCGCTTCGAGGCGGTGCCCTCCGATAAGGACTTCACCGTGATCGTGGACTACGCGCACACCCCGGATGGGCTGGAAAACGTCCTCAAATCCGCGCGCGCCCTGGGCCCGCAGCGGCTCGTCGTCATCTTCGGCTGTGGCGGCGACCGGGATCGCGGCAAGCGCCCCAAGATGGGCGCTCTGGCGGCAAACCTCGCGGACCGGGTGATCGTGACCTCGGACAATCCCCGCTCGGAGGATCCAGAAGCGATCATCGCCGAGATCCTGGCCGGCATTCCGCCCGATGCCCTGGCGAAAACCCACACCGAGCCCGACCGAGGCGCCGCCATCGAGACGGCCATCGCCGACGCGAAGAGCGGCGACCTGATCGTCATCGCCGGCAAGGGGCACGAGGATTACCAGATCTTCGCGGACCGCACCATTCATTTCAGCGACCGCGAGGTGGCCGAAGCGGCGCTCAGGAGGCTGTGATGGAGCCTGTCTCGCTGGAAGCCATTGCCGGAGCCACCGGGGGAAGCCTGCAGCCTGTGCGCGGGAGGCCGGTCGTCGAGACGGCCGGCAACTGGCCCCTCTTCATCTCCTCGGTCTGCACCGATACGCGCGCGCTCACGCCCGGGTGCGTCTTCGTCGCGCTCAAGGGGCCCTCTTTCGACGGCCACCGCTTTGTCGCCGACGCGTTCCAGCGCGGTGCCGTGGCCGCCCTCGTCGAGCGCGCGCAACTGGATGCCGTGCAGGCCGACGTGCAGGCGGGAGAGAACGGGCAGCAGACGCCCCCCCC
Source organism: Armatimonadota bacterium (assembly GCA_012841485.1). Next base: position 3,577 of record DUUU01000601.1, on the reverse strand, counting down.
GACGGCAACGCTGATTGCCGTGGACGACACGCTCCTTGCCCTGGGTGATCTGGCGCGCTGGTATCGCTCCCGCTTCGGCGTTCCGGTGGTGGGAATCACCGGAAGCGTCGGGAAGACGAGCACGAAGGAGATGGTCGCGGCCATCCTCGGGCAGCGCGGGGCGGTTGTCTCTACGGCCGCGAACTACAACAATGAGATCGGCCTGCCGCTGACGCTCTTCGGAGTGCGCGCCGAGCATTCGGCCGCCGTGGTTGAGATGGCGATGCGTGGCTCCGGGCAGATCCGCTACCTGGCGGAGATCGCGCAGCCGCAGATCGGGGTGATTACGAACATTGGCACCTCGCACCTGGAGCTGTTGGGCTCGCGAGAGGCGATTGCCCGCGCCAAGGGCGAGCTGCTGGAGCTCCTTCCCGAGACGGGCATGGCGGTGCTGCCAGCGAGCGATGGGTTTCTGCCGCTCCTGCGCACCCTCTGCCGGAGCCGGGTGGCCACCTTTGGATTCGCGGGGGAGGGGGCGGCCGATGTGGCGGTCGCCCAGCTCGATATCAGGCCGACGGAGAGCCATTTCGTGCTGGAGGCGTTCGGCGAGCGGATCCCGGTGCGCCTGCCGCTCCCGGGCCGGCACAATGCGCTGAACGCGGCGGCAGCCGCCGCGGCCGCGCTCCAGGCTGGCGCGAGCGCGCGCGATGTGGCCGCCGGTCTGAACGCCGTTTCGCTTCCCGGGATGCGCATGCAGGTGGTTCGCGGCGCGGATGGCGTGATGATTCTGAATGACGTGTACAACGCCAGCCCTTCCTCCATGGCCGCGGCGCTGGAGCACCTGCGCCACTTGCCCGGCAAGCGCCATGTCGCCATCCTGGGGGATATGCTGGAGCTGGGCGCCGAGAGCGAGGCCGGCCACCGGGAGACGGGCGCGGCCGCTGCCTGGGTTGATTTGCTGATCGCCGTTGGGGAACGGGCCCGCGAGATTGCCGCCGGGGCTGCCGCGGCCGGCCTGCCCGCGGAGCGGATCCACCGCTGCGACGACGCGGAGGCCGCGTTGTCGCTGGCGCGCGCACACGTGAAGCCGGGAGACGCCGTGCTGGTGAAGGCCTCGCGGGGAATGCAACTGGAGATCGTTGTCGCGGGGCTGTCGCCCCGAGATGAGGGCGGAGAGGGAACGACGGCCCATGAGTAGCGTGATGGGAAGAGAGGCGGGGGCACTGCTCGTCGCGATGGCGCTCGCCCTGGCGGCAATGCCGCGAATGATCGTCTGGCTGCGCCGGCTGGGGGCGCAGCAGAGCATCCATGAAGATGTGCCGGAGGCGCATCGGGCAAAGGCGGGCACGCCGACCATGGGCGGGGTCGTGATCCTCCTGGCCGTCGTCACCGCGACCCTCTGGCTCACCGGCTTCGACATCCTGACCGGGCCGGCGTTGCTCCTCATGCTCGCCTTCGGGGGAATCGGGTTCCTCGATGATCTCCTCATCGCGAAGCGGGGCAAGAACCTTGGCCTGCGCGCCCGCGAAAAGCTCGTTCTGCAGGTCCTCGCCGCGACGCTCTTTGTCCTCGTGGTCTCGCGCTTCACGTCCGCGGCGGGTCCGGCCGGTGGGTGGCTGAGTCTGGAGCCTCTGGCTCGCCTGCTCTCCGCGCCTCTGGCGGGGGTGTGGCCCGGTGCCTTCGGGGCGGCCTATGTTGTCCTGGATGTGCTCTTCCTGCTCGGCCTGGCCAACGCCGTGAACTTCTCGGACGGCCTGGATGGATTGGCCGGCGGGCTGACCGTGATCGCGGCGCTGACGGCGGCGCTGCTCCTGGCCCCGGGCCTGCAAAACACGCTGGGCATCTTCCTCTTCGCCCTCGCGGGCGGCTGCCTCGGCTTCCTGTGGTTCAACTGCAACCCCGCGCGGGTTATCATGGGAGATACCGGGTCGCTTGCTCTGGGGGGCGCGCTGGGCGCCGTCGCGGTGCTGACGCGGATGGAGCTGCTCTTCTTCATCGTCGGCGCCGTCTACTGGGCAGAGCTTTTCTCGGTGATCCTCCAGGTGCTCTCTTTCAAGACCACCGGACGGCGGATCTTCCGGATGTCACCGATCCACCACCATTTCGAGTTGGCTGGGTGGAAAGAGGGCCAGATTGTGACGCGCTTCTGGCTGGCCGGCGCGGCTGCCGGCGCGCTGGCGCTGCTGCTTCGCCACTTCTGAGCCGTGGCACCGGAGGTTAGGTATGGTTCGCGAGAGACAGGCTCTGGATACGAGCTTGCTGGTGGCAACGGCGCTCCTGGTCGCCTGCGGCATCCTCTTCATCTATGATGCCAGCTTCGTGCGCGCGAGCCAGACCCACTACACCAACTTCGATCCGGAGTTCTACCTGAAACGGCAGTTCATCTGGTCCTGCGTGGGCACCGTGGCGCTCATCGCCGCGATTGCCGTGCCCTATTGGAAGCTCGACCGTCTGGCAGTCGCGGGCATGGCGATCACCATTGGGCTCCTCATCCTGGTGCTCTTCGCGGGCCACGAATCACACGGCTCGCGGCGCTGGTTCATCCTGGGGCCGCTGCGGGTTCAGCCCGCGGAGTTCGCGAAGATCGCCCTTGTCCTCTACCTGGCGCAGTGGATGTCCGCGCGCAAGCAGAAGATACGGAGCCTGACCGAGGGCTTCCTGCCATTGGCGGGGCTCCTGGGGCTCCTAGGGCTCTTGGTCGCCATCGAGCCGGACCTGGGCACGGCGCTGGTGATCGTCTCCACGGGCACGGTGATGCTTTTCGTGGGAGGCGCGCGCAAACGCCACTTGCTGATGCTCGGGCTCATCGGCGTGCTCGCCGTCATCGTGCTCATCTGGATCGAGCCCTACCGCTGGGACCGCGTTCTCGACTGGCTCAACCCAGAGCGCGACGTGCAGGGCAGCGGGTATCAGGTGGTTCAATCGCTGATCGCTCTTGGATCGGGAGGCCTGGTCGGAGTGGGGCTGGGCCAGGGAAGGCAGAAGTACTTCTACCTTCCCGCGGAGCACACCGACTACATCCTTGGAACCATTGGGGAGGAGCTTGGTTTCCTGGGTACAATGGGGCTGCTCGTCCTCTTCCTCTACGTCGCGGTGCGTGGCTTCACGATCGCGCACCGGACAAAGGATCCCTTTGGAAGCCTGATCGCGAGCGGGCTCACGACGATGATCACGGTGCAGGCGCTCCTGAATATTGGCGTCGTCACCAAGACGCTGCCCGCGACGGGAGTGCCGCTCCCCTTCATCTCCTATGGCGGTTCCTCGCTTGTCTTGACCATGGTTGCGATGGGCCTATTGGCCAATATCTCGCAGTATCCGAGCGCGAGCCCGGGTACTGCGAGAGGGAATAAGGGTTCGAATGAAGATCTTCTTGACCGGCGGTGGGACCGGCGGGCACGTCTGTCCAGCCATCGCCATCGCTGAGGCGCTAAAACAGGCCGGGCACGAGGTTCTTTTCGTGGGCACGCGCGGCGGGCTCGAGGCGCGCGCCGTGCCCGCGGCCGGCTACCCCATCGTGCATCTGCCCAGCCGCCCTGTCAGTCGCAAGCTCTCGCCGGGCGCCCTGCTCTCGCTGGCCGTGACCGGGGCCGGAGTGGTC
>DUUU01000600.1 GCA_012841485.1 Armatimonadota bacterium | reverse complement strand
TCTTCCACGAGGTGCAGGCCCGCTCGGACCTCGTACCGCTCTTTCAGACGGGCTACTACGAAGGCCGTACGGGCGCGGGACTTACCGGGTTCTGGCGGATGGGCAAAGGAAGGCTGGGAACCCTCTCGCTGATCCGGGAGAAGGTGTGGGCACTGGAAGAGCGTGGCACGCTTCTTCCCATCGGCGAAGACCGGATCCACGCCGTGCGCCTGGGCTTTCAGCAAGACTCGCGCGATGACCGTATGAACCCGCGCACGGGCGGGAGAATCGAAGCAGCCGCCACGCAGGCGTTTCGTGTCTTTAATGGCACGCGCAGCTACTTCTCATCTCGGTTGACCTGGTCGCGCTTCGAGCCCTTGGGGCCAGAGGGCGCACTTGGATGGCGCCTCCATGGGGCGCTGACATCGGGCACGCCACCTGTTCAGCGAGCACTCTGGCTGGCTGGCGAGGGCGTGCGCGGCTACGACTTTTTGAGCGATAGGGGCAATATCGCTGGCGTCGCGAACCTGGAGATGCGCTGGCCTCTCCTTCGTGATGGAGAGAGGAGCGTAGGCGTTCTCGGTACGCTCCGGCAGCTACAGGTCGTGACCTTTGCCGACGTGGGTGCGCTCCACACCGCCACATCCGGGTGGGTGATGCGCGGAGGAATCGGCATCGGCCTGCGTGCCCCCCTGGTCGCGCTGGGCCGTGTGCCGATGGTCCTCCGCCTGGATGCCGCCCAGGGGCTCACCCGGAACGGCAAGCTGAACAGCTACGTTCTGCTGACGGCGCCGGAACTCTTCTGAGCCGGGGCACACTCATGCGTTCGTCAGGCAGTCCTCCGGCCGGTCACGGCATGGTAGATGATGAGCAGCAGGGCCGCGCCGATGATGGCGACCAAGATGCTCCACAGGTTGAAGCCGGTGACGCCGCCGATTCCAAGCGCGTTGAAGATCCATCCGCCGACGACGGCGCCGAGGATGCCCACGAGTAGGTCGGCCAGCAGGCCACCGGGCTCCTCGCCGGGAACCAGGGCACGCGCGATCAGACCGGCGATCAGACCCACGATAATCCATGCAAGTATCGACATCGCCGTTACCTCCCGCCCCACTCTTCCCGCGAGGCAGGCAACCCAAACCGAGTGAGGGCAACGCGCGCGAAGGGGGAGCAGCCATGAGAGTTGAGATCTGGGGCGCCCGCGGCTCGATCGCGGCGCCAGGAGAGCTCACCGTCCGATACGGTGGCAACACCGCCTGCGTCTCCGTTGGTTTTGACAACGGCGAGGTGCTCATCCTGGATGCCGGCACCGGGATCCGCCGCCTCGGCAACGTCCTCGCGCGCCGGCAGCCCGTCTCCGCTCACCTTTTCCTCAGCCATTGCCATTGGGACCATATCCAGGGCTTTCCCTTCTTCAAACCCGCCTATCTGGCTGGTACCCAGTTGCGAATCTACAGCTATCACATGACACGCCAGCAACTCCGCAAGACGATGACCGATCAAATGGTGGGCGCCTACTTCCCCATGGACTTCTCCGGACTCAGCGCCTCGATTGAGTTTCTCAAGATGGACGAGCACTCGCTCCGCATCGGCCCGGCGCAGGTCACCGCGGTAGAGACCAACCACCCGGGCGGGGGCGTCGGCTTTCGGATCGCCGCGGAGGGGCACGCCTTCGTCTACCTCACGGATAACGAGCTCGCGGCCGGCAACCACAAGCGCTTCATCGACTTCTGCCGTGGGGCCGACCTCCTCATCCACGACGCCCAGTACCTGCCGGAGGAGCTGGAATCGCACCGGGGTTGGGGCCACTCCTCCTATCTGGAAGTGCTCGATCTTGCCCGCGCCGCCGGAGTGCGCAGGGTCGCCCTCTTCCATCACGATCCGGACCGCACCGATGCCCAGATCGAGGCCATCATCCGCGCCTGCCATGAGGAGATGCGCCGGCAAGGCGACCGCTTTGATTGCTTTGCCTCCGCAGAGGGGATGACCCTCGCCATCCCCTCTGCCGGGGATCCCGATTCCGCATGAGCCGGCCCGTGGAGCGCCGGCCGCGCACCGCAGGGAGGCACCTGGGTCGCCGCTGGCTCGCTGCCGGCTGGGTGCTGCTCCCCGTCGCCGTCGGATTGCAGCAGTGGGCACCCGCCTCCGCCGTGGAGCGCCTCTACTCGCGGGCCCTCTACCCCTGGATTGCGGTGCTCCTATCGCTGGCGAATGAGTGGGCCAAGTTCTCCCTGGCCGAGGCCGGCGCCCTCCTCCTCCCCCCTGCCCTCCTCTTCGCCCTCGTGTGGAGCGCAGTGCGCGCCAGAAGGATGGGGGTGAGGTGGGGGCGGTGGCTCGCGGGCACGACGGGGCGCGGGATCGCCGCGGCTGGCTGGATCCTCTTCGCCTTCTCGCTGCTGTGGGGC
>DUUU01000599.1 GCA_012841485.1 Armatimonadota bacterium | reverse complement strand
GTGCGCGTCGGCCTCTTCGCCGGGCGGCCCCCAGATGCGCGTTGTGCAGATCGGCACGACGCTCAAAGGAAAGCCGATTCTGACGGCGGTCCTGAGCGCCGAGCCCGTCGAAGCCCCCGAGAGTTCAGGCGATGTGGAGGAGCCAGCGGAGGATCCCGCGGCAACGGCACCGGAGCCGGGCGTGGATGCCCCCGAGAGCGACGCGACCGAGCCCGCATCCAACGTGCTCACGCTGACGCTGGACCCGGTGGACGAGGCACCTGCCCCCGTCGAGGCCGCCATGGCGGCGCCGGCGATGGAGGAGGCCCGGCCCCGGCGCGTGTTCATCCTGTGCCGGCAGCACGGGAACGAGCCCGCCAGCACCGAAGGGGTGATGCGGTTCCTGAAGGAGTATGCCACCACGGAGGATCCAGCGAAGCTCGAGATCCTGCGCCGGGTCACCTTCCTGGTCGTGCCGATGCTCAACGTGGATGGCGTCGAGAAGAATCAGCGCCGTAACGCGCGCAACGTGGATCTCAACCGCGACTGGCTCTCGCAGTCTCAGCCGGAGACGCGCGCCATCGTGCAGGCCGTGCGCAAGTGGCAGCCGGACCTGATCATGGATCTCCATGAGCTCCATCCCACGGACCAGACGCCGAGCTTCGTCGAGGCGATGGAGCCGGAGGCAGGCGCCCGCGGCGGCGTGGGCGCTGCCTGCAACGCCGCGATTGCCGCGGTGGTCGGACCGCTGCGCGAACAGTCGATGCGCATCTACGCGCGCCCCGTCTTCAACTATCGCGAGCCCCGTCTCGCCCACCGCTACTTCGCGGTGAAGGAGGGTGTGCCCACGATCCTGGTGGAGACGCGACGGGCCTGGGACCTAGCCCTGGAACATCGGACCGTGGTTCACTACGCGGCGATCCTCGCGGCGGCGCGGTATATGGCCGGATACGAGCTGACCACTCCGCCGCGCGTCATCGCGGAATGGCTGGAGCCGAGCGCGAACACCGCCTATCGCACGGCCGTGGCCAAGCGCAGCGGGAGCGGCGACGATGGCAAGATCGCCGAGGCGATCGCCAATCGCCAGAAGGCCCAGCTTGCCAGCCGCAAGGGAAAGCCCGCAAGCGTGGATAAGAAGCGAGCCGAACTGATCAAGAAGCGGGCCGCGCAGCAGAAAAAGAAGACACGGACGAAGAAGAAGTAGGCGAGGCACGCCCGGCGTGGTGCAGCCGCGTAGCGTCATGCCGGGTTCCCCGCCTCCGGGATGGTACCGATGGAAGAACTGGCAACCGCGCAGGAGCATACGGCGTGGGTCGAGGTGAACCGCGACACGCTCGCGCACAACCTGGCGCAGGTGCGCGCCCACGTCGGTCCTGACGTGCGTCTCCTGGCCGTGGTCAAGGCGGATGCGTATGGCCACGGCGCCGTGGAGGCCTCGCGCATCTTTGTCGATGCCGGGGCCGATTTCCTCGGCGTCACGCGCATCGAGGAGGCGCTCGAGCTGCGCCACGCCGGGATCGAGGCGCCGATCTTGGTCTTTGGCGCCGCCATCCCGGACCAGGCCCGTGCCGTGGTCGCGCATCAGCTCTCCCAGACGGTCTGCACCCTGGAATCGGCCCGGGCGCTCTCGGAGGCGGCCCGCGCCGCCGGCACCACGGCGCGGGTCCACGTGAAGGTCGATTCCGGCATGGGCCGCATCGGCATCCGCTGCGCGGAGCTGGTGGAGTTCGTGCGCGCGCTCCACGCGCTTCCCAATCTCGAAGTGCAGGGGATCTACACCCACTTCGCCACGGCATTGGAGCGCGAGCTCACCTTCGTCCGCAAGCAACTCTCGCTCTTCCTGCGCGCCGTCGCGGAGGTGGAGAAGGCCGGGCTGGGCCGGCCCCTGATCCATGCCGCGAACAGCGCCGCCATCCTCCGCCTCGAGGCATCCCATCTCGATATGGTGCGCCCCGGCACGATCCTCTACGGCCAGTATCCCTCGGCGCACGTGCCCCGGATTCTGGAGCTGCGCCCGGCGTGGCAACTTAAGAGCCGGGTCGCCTTCGTGAAGCAGGTACAGCGCGGCCAATCCATCGGCTATGGCCGCGATTTTCTCGCGCCCCGCGAGATGACGGTCGCCACCATCCCGCTCGGCTATGCCGACGGCCTCACGCTCACCCCGGTTCGCACCTCACGTTCGCTTAGCGAGTTGGCACGAACAGCGCGGGAGTTCGCGCGCCGCGGGCGGATGGGAGTGCGCGTCCACGGCCAACACGCTCCCTTCGTTGGCCGCGTCGCCATGCAGATGTGCTGCATCGACGTGAGCCACATTCCAAACGTGGAGGTGGGCGACGAGGTTCTCCTGCGTGCCCGCTTCACGCTCACCAACCCGCGGATCCCCCGCATCTACTGCTAACCCTTTCCCCTGAAGAATCGAGCCCCCTGAGAGGGCGCCCAGATCCCGCGATCCCCCGGCGAGGAACGCCTCCGCGGCGCGTCAGGTGAAACGCACGCTGGAGGAGCGGTTGACACACGCAGGCACGGCTGTTATACTGGGGCGCGCGGTAGACCTATTCTCGAGGCATCATTTCGTGGAGGAAGGAGGCGGTCATGCTTGCTTTTTCCGGACGAAACCGTGGCTTTACCCTGATCGAGCTGCTCGTCGTCATCGCCATCATCGCCATTCTCGCGGCGATCCTCTTCCCGGTTTTCGCGCGCGCTCGTGCCAACGCGCGCAAGGCAAATTGCCTCTCCAACATAAGGCAACTTGGGATGGGACTGGTGGCCTACACCCAGGACTATGACGAGATGCTGCCGCCGCGCGCGCACTCGCAGCCACAGCGCACCTACTGGTACTACCTGGTTGGCCCCTACCTTGGTTCCAATATCACCAACTGGGCCGATAGGATCGAGAGTATCCTGGTTTGCCCAGACTATAAGACCAGCTATCCTGACGGCGTCGAGGGGATTTATCCGAAGTGTAGCTATGTTCCCAACCTCTACTTGATGAATGAAGACTTTGCCGTCAGCGTGGCTCAGTGCAACTATCCCGCCGATCTGGTTCTCCTCGCGCCCGGGCGCAACCTGATGGGCACCCATGGACGCGATGATGCGAGCGGCGATGTCCAGTACATGGCTGCACGCGGACGGCACGCGGGCGGCGCCAACTTCGCGTTTTGCGATGGGCATGCCAAGTGGATGCCTGCGCCCACGCCCTGGAATGGACGGAGCGGCAACGGTGTAGTCTGGATCAGCACTGACTACAGCAAGCCGCGTTTCTACCCGTTTGAGTAGCACGCGCAGGCCAGGCGGTTAGGATGAAACGCATGGCGGACTCGTGTTGAAGAGACACCTCCACATAGAGAGGAAGGAGGCAAAGATGCCTGCCTTTTCCCGACGAAACTGCGGCTTCACCTTGATCGAGCTCCTCGTCGTGATCGCCATTATCGCTATTCTCGCGGCGATCCTCTTCCCCGTCTTCGCGCGCGCTCGCGCCAACGCGCGCAAGGCGAGCTGCCTCTCCAACGTGAGGCAACTGGCCATGGGCATTGTGACCTACGCCCAGGATTACGATGAGACCTTGCCGCCCGGCGCGAGTTACCAGCCCAATCAGACGGCCTGGTACTACCTGATTCGCCCCTATTTGGGCGCAAACATCAGCACCTCAGCCAGCGCAATCGAGAGCATCGTGGTCTGCCCTGACTACAAGACCAGTTATCCCGATGGCGTCGCTGGGGATTATCCCAAGTGCAGCTATGCTCCGAACGCCTACATCATGGAGACCGACCGGGCGGCCAATCTGGCGCAGTGCAACTACCCCGCCGACCTGGTCCTCCTGGCTCCGGGGCGAAACCGGCTCACCACCTACGGGCGTGATGACGCCAGCGGCGATGCCCACTCCATGGCCGCGCGCGGCCGGCACGCAGGCGGCGCCAACTTCGCGTTCTGTGACGGGCATGCCAAGTGGATGCCCGCGCCCACACCCTGGAATGGACGCAGCGGCGCGGGCGTGGTCTGGACAAGCACTGATTACAGCAAGCCGCGTTTCTACCCGTTTGAGTAGCACGCAGGAGGGGGCCTCGCGCATCGCGGCGAAGCTGGCAGTGGTGCCAGGGACAGGCTCCCGGTTCCCGATCCAAGACTCGTGAGGAGGGCCTTATGAGAAGCATCCTACTCTGTGCGCTCGTGCTCGGATTGGCCGGGCCGACATGGTGCGCCAGCGCCTATACTACCACCGTCGAGGCGACCGCTCAAGCCGTGCTGACGGTCGCCGGCGCCTGGGTTGATTTCCCGGCATTCTTGAAGTTGGGCGGGGAAACGGCCGCGTTCGCGCCGGAGTCGGTGGTCGTACGCCCTGCGGACCCAGCCGATGCCGCTCCTGTCGCATCCCGCGTAGAGGAGAGCCAGGGGGCCTACCGTGTCTTCTGGCAAGTGCCCGCTGTCGCGCAGAAGGACGCCGGCCAGCCGGTCACCTTTCGGATCGAGTTCGGGGTCAAGCCCGCGCCCGGTGGCTCGCCGCGCCTCCCCGCGTCCGCTGTAGACACGCTGATCGCCAACGGCGGCTTCGAGGAGGTCACGGACCAGGGCATTCCCGTGGGGATCGCTGCGGCGATCTTCAAGCGCGATTTCCGCCTCGTCGCGGAGAAAGAGGGGCGCGCACTCGCGTTCAACGCGGATCCGGAAGGACGCGGGCCGGCCTTCATCACCCCGTGGGTGTCGGTACGCGGGGGCGAATCGCTCGCCTACTCCTTCCGCTTTCGTGCGCGCGGCGCCGAGGCGCACCCCCGCTACAAGGTGATCCTCTTCAGCTATGTGAATTACCGCGACGCCGAAGGCAAGCCGCTCCCGCGGGCGCATGCCTACACCACTCGCCTGGGCGATACCGATGGCTGGGAAGAGGTGCGCGTCACCCTCCCCGTGCCGCCAGCGGCGCGGAGCACCAACCTGGAGATCCGCAACGGGAGCCAAGTGCCCTATTCCGTCAGCATCGATGACGTGCGCATCGCTGCGACTACCATCCCGCAGGTGATGGCGGCCACGGCCCCGGGTGGGCAGCGGCTCAGCCTGCGAGTGGAGGATGAGAACGTTCGCCGGATCGACCTCGGCACCGCCACCTCTCCCGTGTGGCAAGGTTTCCAGGCGCTCGCCCCGGAGATGGAATACACCGCGGAGCGCGGGCTGGGCTTCACGCGCCTGGCCCGGCCATTGGGCCTCGACAAGGTGCGCCCCGATCCGCTCGCGCGTGACTTCATCACCGCGGCGCGCGCCGATCTGCGCATCGATCTCCCCGACGGCGAGTACACCCTCTGGGCGCTCATCGGTGACTCGCAGGTAGGCAGCACTATCCTCACGATCTACCGCGACCAGTTGCTGCAGATCAACGGGCAAGAGGTGTTGAAGCGCGACGTGCCCCCGGCCGAGTTCTTCCGCACGACCTACCTGCGCCACTATGCCGATTTCTGGTACCCCGGCATGGACTTCTATGATACCTTCGTCGCACCGAACTTCGAGGAGCACTTCTTCCCGGTGACGGTGACCGGAGGCAAGCTGACGCTTTCCTGGCGAAACGTTCCCTTGGCGGCGCTCGTCGTGGCCCCCAAGGCGCGAGACGCCGAGCTGCGCGCCGAGCTCAGCCGGCTCAAGGCAGAGCGGCGCCGGGCCACCCCCATCGAGGAGGTCGCCCCACCCGTCGAGGAAGCCCCGGCCGCGGGAGTGCTGACGGCCGCCGAGCGAAAGCGCGGCTTTGTTCTTTTCCGCCGGCCGGCAAACGAGAGCATCTATCCCACCAGCCGGCCCAAGCCGGAAGAACGGATCACGGCGCTTCAGGCCTTTGCCACGCCCGGGGAGTACGAGCCGGTCCACTTCTCGCTCTATCCTCTGCGCAACCTGGGCGCGGTGCGCATCCGAGCCACGGAGTTGCGCGCGCGGGCAGGCGGTCGCATCCCCGCCAGCGCGGTGGATGTTCGTGTCGTTCGCTACCATTTCAGGGCAGCAGGCGGGCGCGGCGTGGCAGGAGCCTACCGCTATCAGATCGCCCCGTACATTCTGGACCGGCGCGAGAGCATGGAGGTGACCGAGGGAACCACCTGGAGCTGGTGGGCCACCATCCACGTGCCGGAGAATGCGCCGGCGGGAGTGTATGAGGGCGCCCTGGAGATCACGGCCGGGCAGCAGCCCGCGCTGCGGCTGCCGGTCTCCATCCGGGTACTCCCCTTCCGACTGGCGGCGCTCCCCATTCTGCAGGGTTACTACTACTTCCCCAGCGAGCCGTGGTACTCCACCTTCTGGGGCGCCAACGTCCGCGGCCCGGACTATCGGGACGACCCGGAAGTGCGCAAGATCATCCTCGAGAACGAACGCCGCGAAATGCGCTTCATGAAGAGCCTGGGGCTCAACAGCGTCGCCTTCGGTGACGACTTGCGCAAGGATCTGGAGCTGGCGGATGGCAGGGTTCGCCTCAAGCCCGACAACCGCTTCGCGCTCTGGATGGATCTCTACAAAGAGGCCGGCATGGGCCCGATGCCGTTCTACGGCTTCCAGCCGCTCGGTGCCGGCAACCTCCTGGCCTGGCTCGAGCGCGAGAAGCTGAAGGAGCGGTTTACGCCCCAATGGAACACCGCCTACCGGAGTTTCGTGGAGGAGTGCCAGCGCATCGGCAAGGAGCGCGGCTGGCCCGAGATCCTGTGGTACATCTCGGACGAGTTGAGCAACCACGGCGAAGAGGGCGCCAAGCTGGGCGTCGAGCTGGCGAAGGTGCTCAAGGGAATGCCGGGCGTGCGCACCATCGCCTCGATGAACGGTCCCTGGGAGCACATCATGGTGCCCCACCTCAACATCTCCATGCCCAACATCGCCTTCCCAATCACCGAGGAGACGGTGAAGAAGGTGCGTGACTCCGGCTCCGAGCTGTGGCTCTACAACTGCGGCGATGAGCGCCTCAACCTGGGGCTCTATCCCTGGCGCGTGAAGGCCGGCGGGCGCTTCCAGTGGCACTACCGCTACATCAATGCCGATCCCTGGGACGATCTGGACGGAGGCGGTAGCGACACTCAATACTGCCTCTCGCTGCCCGGACCCGATGGCCCGGTTCCCGCGGTGAAGTCCCAGATGGTGCGCGAAGCCGTGGATGACCACCGGTACATCGCCACCCTCGAGCAGGCCATCGCCGCGGCGCGCTCCGACGCGAAGAAGCAGGCAGCCGTCGCCAAAGCGACGCGCTTCCTGGAGGAGCTGCGCGCGCGCGTCCCGGTCGATTTCCGCACGCTCGTGGGCTACCAGGTGGATCCCCGAGCAGCCGGGGCTTCGGTCGGAGGCGAGTTCAAGAACACCGACGCGCTGGACCGCGTGCGCTGGGCCGTGGCCCAGCTGATCCTCGAGCTGCAGACGGGCAGCGGGGGCCCGACTACCGGGAAGGGGAAGTGATGAACGCTCCAGTGAATGGCCGCGCCGCGGCCCTTTCCCTCTGGCGGGCCCTTCTTTTCGGGGGCCTGCTCTTGCTGGCGCCGGCCACCGGGTGGCCGGCGCAGGCTGGAGAGGACCTGCCCCGGGTTGCCGTCGGGCGCGCGAGCACCCCCGTGGTGATCGATGGCCGGCTGGACGACCCGGCCTGGAACGCCGCAACGCCGCACTCGAACTTCCGCGCGCTTGCTGCCCGAGGGCGCGAAACGGCGCCTCCGGAGGAGACCTCCTTCCGCGTCCTCTTCGACGGTGAGGCACTCACCCTGGGCATTGTCTGCCGCGAGCCTCAGATCGGGAACCTGGTCGCCAATGCCGAGGGCCCGGATGGCCGTATCTGGCTGGATGACTCGGTGGAGGTGCTTCTCCAGCCAACCGGACGCTTCTACTACCAGTTCGGGATCAACAGCCGTGGCACGCGCTTTGATGCCCGCGGCTCCGTCTCGGATGATGTCAGCGAGAAAGAGATCGCCGGCGGCGCCCTCTGGGACGGCGTGTGGGAATCGGCGGTCAGCGAAGGCGATGGCGAGTGGCGAATCGAGCTGCGCATCCCCCTCGCCACGCTGGATCTGGGTCCGGAGGCTCTCCCGGCCTGGCGCCTGAACATTGGACGCACGGCCGCCCGGCGCATGGAGTACAGCGCCTGGGCACCCGTCGAAAAGGGCTTCCACGACCTGCCTCGCTTCGGATACCTGGAGGGAATCACGCTCGACAGCGCGCGCTTCCCCCTGGATGGCTCCGCGCTCGCCTTCCCGCCCCTCCTGCTCGGACGGAACGAGATCCAGCTCTCGCTTCCGGCGCGGCAGCCAGGGCGGTTCCGCGCCCTCACGTCGTTGCGGGAGTGGAGCCCCGATGGAAGCGCAACGCGCCAGACCGCAGGCGAGGCACCAGTCACCGGTGGCAAGTGGTCGCTCGCATTCCCGGTGCCGGTGACCCGCGCTGGCGTTCTGTATGAACTGGGCCTGGAGATCCAGGACGAG
>DUUU01000598.1 GCA_012841485.1 Armatimonadota bacterium | reverse complement strand
GGAGGGGTTCGGCGTTCCCGAAGGTCTCCGGGAACGCCGGTGAAGCAGGGAGGCCTACTTCCAGGCGCGCGCGAGGGCGTCGAGCTCGCGCGCCTGGGTGAGGAGTTCCTCTAGCTGGCCGAGGGGCCACATATTGGGTCCATCGCACAGGCCCTGGTCCGGATCGGGATGGATCTCCAGGAAGAGCCCATCCACGCCAGCGGCCACTGCCGCGCGAGTGAGCGTGGGCACGAAGTGGCGCTTGCCGCCAGACGCGCTTCCGAGGCCGCCCGGCTCCTGAACACTATGCGTGGCATCGAAGATCACGGGCACGCCCAGCGAACGCTGGATGGCGAGGCCTCGCATATCCACGACCAGCGTGTTGTAGCCGAAGGAGGTTCCTCGCTCGGTGAGGATCACCTGCTCATTCCCGGAGCCGGTGATCTTCTCCACCACGTTCTTCATGTCCCACGGCGCGAGGAACTGGCCTTTCTTCACGTTGACGCACCGCCCGGTACGCGCGGCGGCTACCAGCAGATCGGTCTGCCGGCATAGAAACGCGGGAATTTGGAGGATATCCACCACCTCGGCGACGGGCCCCACCTGCGCCACCTCATGCACATCGGTGAGCACCGGCACGCCTACCGCCTGGCGCACATCCGCGAGGATGCGCAGGCCCTCCTCCAGACCGGGGCCGCGAAAGTTGCCCAGCGCCGACCGGTTCGCCTTATCGAAAGAGGCCTTGAAGATATAGCCGAGCCCAAGGCCCTCGCAGATTGCCCGCGCCTCGGTGGCAACGTGCAGGCAGAGGTCGCGGCTCTCAATCACACAGGGACCGGCGATGACCGCCAGCGGGGCATCCCCGCCGATCACAACATCGCTAACGCGGATGGTACGTGTCACAGGCATCTCTCCACGCACTTGCCACTCGCGGCGCGCTGCCTGGCGCCGAATGCGGCGGCAAGGCTCTTGATCCTCTCACTGCAGGTCGCCATTGCTCCGCCTGGCTCTCTCGCAATCCTACCACAGGCCGGACGCGCGGTCAACCGGGTGCGTCCTGGCGCGTGAGGTCCTCATGCGGCTTCCGGAATGTCCTCCAGGCGAACCGAGACGATGCGCGAGACGCCCTGCTCCGGCATCGCCACGCCATAGAGGATATCCGCGGCCTCCATCGTCCCCTTGTTGTGCGTGATGACGATGAACTGCGACTTCTCGGCAAACTCCCTCAGCATGGCGGCGTAGCGCACAACGTTCAACTCGTCCAGAGGCGCGTCCACCTCATCCAGGAGGACGAAGGGGCTCGGCTTGATCCGCAGCAGCGCGAAGAGGAAGGCGGCGGCTGTCAGAGCTCGTTCTCCACCGGAGAGCTGGAGCATGCTTTGCGGCTTCTTCCCGGGAGGCTGCACCACGATCTCGAGGCCGCCCTCGAGCACATCGGATTCATCCGTGAGCCGGATGGCCGTCGTCCCCCCGCCGAAGAGGCGCACAAAGACCTCGTTGAACGCCTGGCGAAGCTGCTCGATGGTGCGCATGAAGCGGCCGCGCGTCTCCGAATCGATCTCGGCGATCACTTCGAGGAGGCCCTCGCGCGCCTGCGAGAGATCCTCGCGCTGCGTGGACAGAAACCTCAGCCGTTCCTCCAGGCGCTCCACCTCCTCGATAGCGCCCAGGTTGACCTCTCCCAACTCCGCCATCTGCCCTCGGAGCTGGCGTAGCTCTTGTCCGGCCTGCTGGCGGTTTCGGATCTCCGGCACGCCCTCACGGCTCACCTGCTCGAGCGCCTCCGCCGCCAGTCCGTACTGCTCGTAGAGGGAGGTCTGCGCGTGCTGAATGTCCGCCTCAACGCCGGCGAGCTTCACCTCGGCGCGGTGGAGCTCGTGTTGCGCGGCGGCCAGTCGGTCACGCACCTCCTTGGAGTGCTGCTCTATCTTGCCAGATGCTTCGAGGAGGCGCCGGCGCTCCGCGCGGCGCTCATCCAGCTCTTTCTGCGCGCGCTCGTGCGCGGCGACAGACTGGCCCAACTCCGCTTCCTGCCCGGCAATCTCATCGCGGAGGGCCTGAACGCGCTCGGCGCGGCTCGCCATGTGCGCTCGCCGCCGCTCGATGTCGCGCAGCGTCTCCTCCTCCTGGCGGAGAGCACGCGCGGCATTCTCGCGCTGCCCTTCCACCTGCTGCCGGGCGCGCGCCGCGGCTACCTTCTGCTCGGCCACGGCTTCGGCGGCACGATCCCGCTCGCGGTTGAGCTCATCCAGGCTGGCACGCGCGCTCTCAATGTCGGCGTCCGCGCCAGAGTCCTGCGTCTGAAGCTGCTCCACGTGCGCGCGCAAGCGCGCCTCACGCGCCACTGCCTTCTCGACATCCGCCTCGGCCTGGCGGATGCTCTGCTCCGTGCGGCGGAGATCATCGGCCAGACGCCGGGCCTCCTGCGCACTGTAATCGAGATCCTTCTTGGCCGCGGCCAGCGCCGATGCCGCGCGCGAGCCCTCCTCGCGCTGCCGGCGCAGGCTCACTTCCGCCGTGCGGAGGGCAGCCGACTTCGCCTCGTTCTCCTTGGTGACACGGGCCAGCTCCTTTTCGAGCCGGGCCGTCTCCTCTTCCAGGCTGGCCATCTCACGGCGCCGGGCAAGGAGACTGGCGGCGCCCCCATTGGCGCGTCCACCGGTGAGGATACCGCGCGGGTGGAGCAGGTCTCCCTCCAGCGTCACGGCGCGGTAGCGCGCATGATCGAGGGCGAGCACCTCCCGCGCCTCCTCCAGATGGCGCACCACGACGGCGTTACCGAGAACCGCCCCGATGACGCCCCGGTGGGCATCGGCGAAGCGAACGTGCTGGGTAGCGCGCCGGCTCAGGATCTCCTCCGCCTCCGCGCCATCGGCCACGGGCACGGCGGCTTCGCGAACGACAAAGGTCGCCCGGCCCTTGCCCTCTTTGCGGAGGAAGGTGATCGCCTCGTACGCCTCTTCCAGGCTATCGACCACCAGCGCGTCGAGGTCATCCCCCAGAGCGGCGTGGATCGCGGCCTCAAACTCGGGAGAGACCTCCAGGAGATCGACGATCGGCACGAAATGGCCCTTTAGCCGGCCCTCCTTGCGGGCACGCAGGATGGCGCGCGCGCCGTCACGATAGCCCTCCAGCTTCGCATCCAGCTCGCGCAACGTCCGCAGGCGCGTGGAACGCGCCGTGATCTCCGTCCGCAGC
Source organism: Armatimonadota bacterium (assembly GCA_012841485.1). The sequence continues at coordinate 1,120 of DUUU01000598.1, read as the reverse complement.
TCCGTCATGCGCTGCCCGGCAAGGACGATGCCGCGCTGCAATGTGGCGCGCTCCGCCTCGGCGCGGCGAAGCTGCTCGTTCACCTGCTCGCAACGCTGCTGTGCCTCGGTGACCTTCTCGCGCAGCCCCTCTTCTCGCGCCTGTTGCGTGGCCGCACGTGCTCCCAGCATCTCAAGGCGCTGAGTCGCGCGGGTGACGGATGCACGCGCATCCTGAACCTGGCGTCCACTCGCGCGCAAATCCGCCTGCGCGTTGGTAAGCGCGCGCGCGCGCGCCACAGCCTGGAGCCGGTGTTCCTCCACCGCGCGTGCCAGCTTCCCCATGCGCTCCTGGATCGCCTGGACCTCGGCCTCGCAGCGGCGCAGTTCCTCTGTCGCCGCGTGCTCGGCAGCCTCCGCGGCAGCGATTCGCTCGCTCGCTTCTTCCTTCTCACGGCGGCAGCGCCCTAGCGCCCGCTCCAGGTCGGCGATCCGCTCGGCGTCATCCGCTTCGCCCGCTTCCACGGAGGCCAGACGCTCGCGCGAGACGCCCAGAGCGCCGCGCGCGCGCTCCACCTTCTGCGAAGCAGCCGACGCGGCCGCGCGCGCCTCCTCCAGGGTAGACTCGGCTCGCGTCACCGCGAAGCGCGCCGCCTCCGCCTCGCTCTCCACGCGCGCCAGCTCCGCCTGTATCGTCTCCACGCGCTCCGCGGCAAGAGTGCGCGTCCGCCGGATCTCCTCCACCTGTTGCAGCGCCCGGCGGTACTCCGTCAGAAGCAGGGCGCGTTCCAGGGCCTGTGCCCGGTCGCGAAGCCCGCGAAACTGCCGGGCCACCTCGGCCTGGTCGCGCAGGGGCGGAAGCTGGCCCTCAATCTCGGCGATAATGTCGTTGACTCGGGTGAGATTCGCCTGCGTCGCTTCGAGCTTCCGGATCGCCTCCCGCTTGCGGACGCGATATTTCTTGATACCGGCGGCCTCTTCCACAAGCGCGCGGCGATCCTCCGACTTCACGGAGAGCACGGCGTCGATCTCGCCCTGCCCGACGATGGAGTAGGCATCACATCCCACGCCGGTATCGAGAAACAGCTCGTGGATATCGCGCAGGCGGCAGGGAACCTTGTTGATCAGATAGTCGCTCTCGC
>DUUU01000597.1 GCA_012841485.1 Armatimonadota bacterium | reverse complement strand
GTACTGATGCCGGCGGGAGCCGCGCAGGGCGTCGCGCGGTTTGACCCGCCGTGATTCGGTGTGCTATAATCACCATGCGAGGCAGGCCGCGCAGTGGCCCCTATCATCGGCGGCGCCTTGTCCGATCCATCCTTCCGCGCCGGCAGCACCCGGCGCTCCGGGAAGCCATGCTCCAGAACGGCGGGCGGAGCGTCTGCGAAATGCTTCCCCGATGCGTGCTGCCGCGCGCGAGGAGTCTCTCCGCCCTCGAGACTCCAGCGGGAGCGAAAGATGAGCAGCGTGGATAGAAACCCCAGCATGGCCGCGGCTCTGCCACGGCGGCGGACGCGCGCGGTGCGCGTCGGGAGCGTAGTCATTGGCGGCGACCACCCGGTCGTGGTTCAGTCGATGATCAACGAGCCGACACGAAATGTGCCCGCGTGCGTGGACGCGATCCAGCGCCTGCACCGCGCCGGCTGCGAGATCGTGCGCGTGACGGCGCCCACCCTGGAGGATGCGCGCGCCATCGGCGAGATCCGCGCTCTCCTGAAGCGCCGCGGCACGCCTGTGCCCCTGGCCGCCGATGTCCACCACGACGGCACGCGCATCGCCGTGGAGGTCGCCCGGCATGTCGATAAGGTGCGTATCAACCCGGGGCTCTTTGTCTACCGCAAGCGCCGGGCAGGCACCGACTATACCGAGGAGGAGACCCGAGAGCACCTGGAGGCAATCGAGCGCGACCTCCTTCCCGTGCTGGAAGCCTGCCGGGAGTCCGGAGCGGCGCTGCGCATCGGCGTCAACCACGGCTCGCTCTCCGACCGCATCCTCATGAGCTATGGCGACACGCCCGAGGGGATGGTGGAATCGGCCCTGGAGTTCGTGCGCCTCTGCGAGAAGCACGATTTTCGCGAGCTGATCCTCTCGCTGAAGGCCTCTCGGGTGGCGGTAATGATCCAGGCGAACCGGCTCCTGGCGCGGCGCATGGATGCCCTGGGCATGGACTATCCGATCCACCTCGGCGTCACCGAGGCAGGCGATGGCGAGTATGCGCGCATCAAGTCCACGGCGGGGATCGCCACGCTCCTGGCCGAGGGGATAGGCGATACGATTCGGGTCTCGCTCTCCGAGGATCCCGTCGCGGAGATCCCGGTGTGCTACGATATCCTCCAGGCGTTGGGCCTGCGGCGCACCAAGACGGAGTTCATCGCCTGCCCCTCCTGCGGGCGCACGCGCTTCGATCTCCCCACGGTCCTGGCCCAGGTGAAGGCGGCGACGGGGCACCTCGCCGGCCTCAACATCGCCGTCATGGGGTGCATCGTCAACGGGCCGGGCGAGATGGCCGATGCCGACTATGGCTACGTCGGCCGCGGCAGCGGCGTCATCGCCCTCTACCGGGGGCATGAGGTCGTCAAGCCGAACGTGCCGGAGCAAGAGGGCGTGCGCGAGCTGGTGGCGTTGATCAAGGCGGATGGGCGTTGGGTCGATCCGCCGTCATCGGGATAGGCGGGAGGCTGGATGGCTAGAAATCGGGCGTTGATCACCGGCATCACCGGCCAGGACGGGTCATACCTGGCGGAGTTCCTTCTTGAGCAAGGCTACGAGGTCTTCGGCCTCGTGCGCCGGTCGAGCACCGAGAAGTTCGAGCGCATCCAGCACATCCAGGATCGGATCACGCTCCTGCCCGGCGACCTTCTGGATCAGAATTCGCTGATCGACGCCGTCCGTACCAGCCGCGCGGGGGAGGTGTATAACCTCGCTTCGCAGTCGTTCGTCCAGACCTCCTGGAACCAGCCGGTGCTCACCGGCGAGTTCACGGCCCTGGGGGTGACGCGGATGCTGGAGGCGGTGCGCCTGGTCAACCCGGAGATCCGCTTCTATCAGGCCAGCTCCTCGGAGATGTTCGGGAATGTGCTGGAGGTCCCCCAGCGCGAGAGCACCCCCTTCTACCCACGCAGCCCCTATGGCGTCGCCAAGGTGTATGGTCACTACATCACGGTCAACTACCGCGAGAGCTACGATCTTTTTGCGTGCTCCGGCATCCTCTTCAACCACGAGTGCGTGACCGCCGAAACGCCCGTGATCCTGCGCCGCGATGGCTTGCTGGAGATCCTTCCGATTGAGGAGGTGGTGCCCCACCCCGCCGGCCCGGAGCAGGGACCCCGCTGCACCACGGAAGTCGGCCCCGAGTCCTCCTTCGAGGTCTGGGACGCGGGCGGCTGGGCAAAGGTCACCTGCATGACGGCTACCTGGAACGGCCCCGAGCACGCGCGGAGAAAGCCGGTCCGCCGGATTGCCACGCGGGGCGCGCTCCTCCAGGCCACGGAGGATCACGTCGTCTTTACCACCCGCGCGGGAGAGACCGTAGAGCGTCCGGCCGGGGATATTGCCGCGGGAGATACCCTGGCGCTCATCGCGCTGCCAGAGGCCACCAACGCCATCGCCTTGTCAGAGGAGGAGGCATGGCTGCTCGGCGTCCTCGTGGCCGCGGGGAGGCGCCGCGCGCAGGGCGACCTCCGTGTGATCCACCCGGATGCCAGATTCCTGGATCGCGTCGCGGCCTGTTGGCGCGCGCTCTGCGCCGGCCAGCCGACGCGAATCGCCCGCCCCAATGACGGCGACAAGGCGCTGGAGATCCGCCTGGCCGGCGAAGATGCCTTCGCCCGCTCTCTCTGGGAGTCGCTCGCCACGCGCGGAGGCACCCGATGCGTGCCCACACGCGTCCTGAACGCCTCGCGTGAAGCCCGCCTGGCGTTCCTGCGCGGGCTGAGCGAAGCCGAGGGGCGGAAGCTCCTGCCCGGCTCGCCGGCGTTTGAGGAGTACACTACATCCAGCGCGACACTAGCGGCGGGCCTCTACTGGCTGATCGGCGCGACGCTGGGGCAATCCGCCTCTATTGACGCCCACGAGCACAAAGGCCAGCTCTCCTACCAGATCCGCCAGGACGCGCCGGGCGACCCGGGCGAGAAGGGGCAGCACTCGCGCCAGTCACTGGATCGGGTGGTGGCCGTCTGCCCGCTGGAGTATCGGGGCTGGCTGTTCGATCTGGCGACCACGACGGGCACCTTCCACGCGGGCGTTGGGAAGGGGTGGATACACAACTCGCCCCGCCGCGGCCTCGAGTTCGTGACGCGCAAGATCAGCCACGGCGTCGCGCGCATCAAGCTGGGCTTGAGCAAGGAGCTGCGCCTTGGCAACCTGGATGCCAGGCGCGACTGGGGTTACGCCGGTGATTACGTTCGGGCGATGTGGCTCATGTTGCAGCAGCGGCGGCCGGATGACTACGTCGTGGCCACCGGGCGCGCGCACTCGGTGCGCGAACTCGTTGAGCTCGCCTTCTCTCATGTCGGCCTCGATTGGCAGGAGTTCGTGCGCATCGACCCGGCGTTCGTACGCCCGGCGGAGGTCAACCTCCTCTTGGGCGATGCCACCAAGGCACGCGAGGAGCTGGGCTGGCAGCCGACGGTCAGTTTCGAGGAGTTGGTAACGATGATGGTGGATGCCGATCTTCGGGCGCTGGAACACGCGCGGTAGGGAGCCCTCCATGCGAGTCCTGATCACGGGGGCCGCCGGCTTCGTGGGCCGATGGCTCGCCCGGGAGCTGCTGGCCGGAGGCGACCGGCTTTTCGGACTGCACCGTCCCGGAGACGGATGCATCTCCGAGGGCACCACGCCGCTTGAGGCCGATATCCGCGACCCCGAGGCGCTCGCGCGCGCGGTCGCCACAGCCGATCCGGAGGCGATCTACCATCTGGCCGCGCTCTCCTCGGCGACGATCCGCGACCCTGACGCCCTCACGGAGGTGAACGTGGAGGGCACGCGCCACCTGCTCAACGCGGCCGCGGCACTCGGACATCCCGTGCGCGTCCTCCTTGCGAGCAGCGGCTATGTCTATGGCGAGTGCGACCCCGACCGGCCAGCCACCGAGGAGACCCCGCCGGCTCCCATCGGCCCCTATGCCTGGAGCAAGTGGCGCATGGAGCGCGTGGCTCGCGAAGCGCGCCAGCCCCCCGTGACTCTGCATATCGCGCGCGCGTTCAACCACACCGGGCCCGGACAGGATGCGCGCTTCGCAGTGCCCTCCTTCGCGCGGCAGATCGCCGCCGCCGAGCGGCGCGGCACCGAGGCGCTCCTGCGCGTGGGCGATCTCACCCCCCGGCGCGACTTCCTCGATGTACGCGACGTGGCGCGCGCCTATCGATTGATCATGACCCACGGCACGGAGGGCGGGGTATACAACATCGCGAGCGGGACGGCCATCGGCATGCAGCAGGTGCTGGAGATCCTGGCCACCCTTGCCCGTGTACCCGTGCGCCCCGAGCCCGATGGAGCGCGCCTGCGTCCGGCGGAAGTGCAAGTGAGCGTCGGAAGCGCGGCCAGATTGCGTGAGGCGACCGGGTGGCGTCCGGAGTTCGCGCTGGAGCGAACGCTGGCCGACACCCTCGACTACTGGCGGTGCCGAGAGGAGGCAACCTAGAGTGACAGCGGAACGAGAGCACGACGTCGCGACGGCAAACGTGGCGCACAAGATGCGCGTGCCGATTTGGGAGGTCCACGCCAACGTGGGCGACGCTCCCCGGCGAGCGGTGCCCGTGCCAGGCGGCGACGACGTGACGCCGGACATCGTCGCGTTCGAGAAGCACACCGGGCGCCTGGCAGCCATCGCCGCGGTGGAGACGGCTTCGACGCTGAACGCGGGCGTAGCGCAGTGGAAGCTCCTCCAGATGCTGGCGCCGAAGTTCTTCCTCTACGTGCCGGAGGAGTGCCTGGAGGAGGCGACGCGCCTCTGCCGCCGCCAGGGGGTTCCCCTGGCCTCGCTGCGGGTCTACTACTACAACTCGCGCAACCAGTTCATCACCGAGCGGGGCTGGCGCGCCCAGAAGCGAAAGGCGGCTTCCTGAGCGCGGCCTCGGCCGGGAGGGGAATCCCATGCGTTTTGAGGCAGAACGCGCGCGCGCGAACGCGGTGGCAATCGCCTTCCCGCGCCGCTCTGGCTCCGAGGGCTCGGCGCGCGCCCGCGGGCACATCGTAGCGCAGCTGCGCGCCGCCAACCTGGAGCCCGCCATCGAATCGTTCGGCTTCTCGCCGCTCCTGATGGAGCTTGCGCTCCCGCTCGCCGTCCTCGCCGTCGCCGGGGTGGTCCTCGCCGCCACCTTCACTTACCCCTCCAGCCCCGGCGCCGCGATGGCGCTCCTGCTCCTGGGGTTTCTCGCGGGGCTGCCCGCCACCCGCTGGAACCGCGGCATCGAGCGTCTGCTGGACAGGGGAGCGCAACATGAGGGGATCAACGTGGTGGTGGAGGTCCCGGCCCCGGCGGACGCTGACCGCCACCTGATCCTGATGGC
>DUUU01000596.1 GCA_012841485.1 Armatimonadota bacterium | reverse complement strand
GGCAGCTTCTCATACTCCTCGCCTTGGATCCCCTCGACCTCCTGGATCCACTCTCCCTTGCCCAAAAGCGCATAGACGCCCCAGTGGATGAACATCCCCAGCTTTGCTTCACGGAACCAGCGCAGGCTCTCCTCACGGCTGATATACCGAACGTCAGACATGGTCGCTCTCCCTTCACGGGCTTCACGGCTTCCCGATCCGGTGGTTTCTGGGCCGGCTGCCCGCTTCCTGCTGCCCGTGGCGCGCTTTTCCGCCAGGCGCGATGCGCCGGGGGATGACGGGCTCAGACAGTGAAAGGGGCTGCCTGGCCGTGCCAGTGACACGCGCCGGCAGCCCCGCGAAACGTTAGTCCTGAGCCTGGCTACCACACGTTCCAGAAGGTCTCCTTGGGCGGGTGGATGGAATAATCATCGGAGTACGGGGCAGCCCAGGGCGCAGGGATCGGCCCTTTCTCGAAGCGGTACCACTTCACGTGACCGTCGAAGAAGCAGATGTTGCCGCCATCCATATGCGGCATCGCGCACGCATAGTACTGCCCGCTGAGCACGTACTTCTCGCCTCCGCCTGCTCCCTTCTCAGTAATCATCAAAGTCTCCGCCGGACGAGCGAGACGCGCGTGGGTGATGGGCGGATCCGCACTGAAGAAAGCGACCACCTGCCCGGAGGAGTTCACGGCGTTGGTCGGCACCCCGTAGTTGATCATACTCGATACCCACGAGTTGCTGCGGCAGCGGTAGACCCCCGTGTTCTTCACGTAAGGGAGGATCGCCGTCGCCCAATCCTGCCAGTAGCCGTAGCCCTCACTCCAGTTGAATCCCCCCAGCTCGGGAGTCTGCGGGATGTTTAGAGGTGCGCTTACCTTCAGCTTGGGAAAAGTCTCGTCATAGTCCTGCGAGTACTGGAGCATCGCCATCCCAAGCTGCTTCAGGTTGCTCTGGCAGTTGGCCTTGCGCGCGTTCTCCCTCGCGCGCGCGAACACCGGGAAAAGGATCGCGGCCAAGATGGCGATAATCGCGATAACGACGAGCAGTTCGATCAACGTGAAACCGCTTTGGCGACAGGGTCTCTTCATCGCACCTTCTCCAATCTAGTGCTGACGCGCTACCGATGCTTTGGGTTATCGCTATTATAACAGTCAGCTGGGGGGGCGTCAAGGGCCACTCGTACTGAGCTAGGATTCCGAGATAAGATCCGTACGGTTGCCCGCGTTCTCCCGTCCGCGCGGTGATTTATCGCCGCGATACACGCGGGGTTACTGCTTGCCCAGGCGCGGAGCTTTACCGGCGCGCGCCCGACTGCGCGTCACCTTCAAGGCTCCTATCTCGGAGTGCTAGCGGGCATCCCCTCTCTCAAGAAGAGGGACTACGCGCGGGCCAACAGGCACGCCTGCAGGCCCGCGCGTCAGAAAAGCGCCATCCCGCCTGGGGTGGCGGCTAGCCGGCCACCTCCTCCTGGATCTTGCGGAGGAAGCCTTCGACGCTCATCGCGCCGAGATCGCCGGCATCGCGCGAGCGAACGGAGACGGAACGCTGCTCCACCTCGCGGTCGCCCGTCACCAGCATGTAAGGGATCTTCTGAAGCTGCGCTTCGCGGATCTTGAAGCCCGTCTTCTCCGAGCGGTCATCGACCTGCACACGCAGGCCGGCCGCGCGCAACTCGGCGGCCACCTGGTGCGCGTACTCGCCGTGCCGCTCCGCGATTGGCAGGAGGATCGCCTGCACCGGCGCGAGCCACGTCGGGAAGGCGCCCGCGTAGTGCTCGATCAGCCCGCCGACGAAGCGCTCCATCGAGCCAAGCACCACGCGATGGATCATCACCACGCGATGCTCGGCGCCGTCCGGCCCAACATAGTTGACGTCGAAACGCTCCGGCATGTTGAAGTCGGCCTGAACCGTCGGGCCCTGCCACTCGCGCCCGAGGGCATCATACAGCTTGATGTCGATCTTCGGGCCGTAGAAGACGCCTCCGCCCGGATCCACCTCATAGTTGAGCCCGCGCGCATCCATCGCCTCGATCAGCGAGCGCGTGGCGTGCTCCCAGACCTCGTCGGAGCCGATCGATTTCTCCGGCCGGGTCGCCAGGTAGGCCTTGTAGGTGTAGCCGAAGCGGGCCATGACGTAGTCCACGAAGTCCAGGACGCCGATCACCTCGCCCACCAACTGCTCTGGCGTGCAGAAGATGTGCGCGTCATCCTGGGTGAAGCCGCGCACGCGGAGCATCCCGGTGAGGGTGCCGGAGCGCTCGAAGCGGTACACCGTGCCCAGCTCCGCATAGCGCATGGGGAGGTCGCGATAGGAGCGGAGGTGAGTCTTGTAAATCATGATATGCCCTGGGCAGTTCATCGCCTTCAGCCGGTAGGGCTGGCCCTCGATATCCAGGGGGGCATACATGCTCTCGGAATACTTCTCCAGGTGGCCGCTGATGTGGAACAGCTCCTCGCTGGCGATGTGCGGCGTATAGACAAACTGGTAGCCGCGCTTGATGTGCTCTTCCTTCCAGAAGCTCTCGATCAAGTGGCGGATCATCGCGCCCTTGGGATGCCAGAAGATGAGCCCGGCGCCCACCTCCTCGTGTTGGCTGAAGAGATCCAGCTCCTTGCCCAGGCGGCGATG
>DUUU01000595.1 GCA_012841485.1 Armatimonadota bacterium | reverse complement strand
GCTTCCAGCATGGCGCTGTGGGCATGGGCTTCTGGGCTTTCGGCGATACCGGGAAAGCACTCAGCTCCTGGAACGAGTATGCCGCCGCTGGCACGCCCTACACGCCGGCGTTCATCGGCATCGACGATGTCACGGATGGCGTTCACTGGCAGGCAGTGCGCGAGGGGATCGAGGACTATGAGTACCTCTCGATGCTCCGCGACGCCGCGCAGAAGACAAAGGATGCCGGCCTGAAGGCTCAGGCAGAGGCGCTCCTGGCGGAGGCGCCGCGTGCCGTTCTGGGCGAGTTCAAGTCGAACTACGACTGGAAAGTGGAAGCCGACCACACGGGCGCGGATACCTATCGCCTGCGCGTGCTGGCGCTGCTGGAGAAGATGGCGCAGTAGCGCTCTTTCAGGAGGCGCCCGGGGCAGGCGCTGGTGCCCTGCCCCGGGCGCTCGCGTTACCCGGCAGTCCGGATGGCACTCGCCCGCCGGCTGACGCCGGGTATCGGGAGAACGCTGATGAGATCGCGGATTCTGACTGGCCTCTGGCTTCTCGCGCTCTGCGCGGGAGTGGCCGGGCCAGCAATCGGAGAAGAGCGCGCGCCCGATTGGATCGCGCGCGAGAAGATCCGTGCCGGATGGATCTACTATGGCGACGGCGCCGACAAGCTCCGCTTCTTCAAAGAACACGGGTTGAACGCGCTCATCACGAGCACCGCGAACGCCGAGACGTTCGATACGTGGGCGAAGGAGGCGAAGCGCGCCGGCATGCGCCTCTTTGGCGTCCTCGGCTTCTCCTTCGACGCGGAGAAGGCCGGGATGCGCTGCGCCGTCTTTGGCAACGGCTACAAGAGCACCGTCGCCTGCCCTCTCAACGAGGAGTTCTGGCAGCAGCGGATGATCGAGCCGGCGGTCCGCCTCGCTCGCCAGGGGATGGATGGAGAGCGCGAGATCTCCGGGATCCTGATCGACTTCGAGCTCTACCAGAACTCGAACAAAGGCGGCCAGATCTACTACACCGACGCCTGCTACTGCGACTACTGCTTCGGCGAGTTCCTGAAATCGAAGGCGCTCCCGGACCCCGGCGCCGTTCCCTTCGCCCAGCGCGTGGCGTGGCTCAAGGAGAAGGGCGTTTACGAGGAGTATCATCCCTTCCTCCAGACGCGCGTGCGCGCCCTCGCGGAGAAGATGCGCGACGCCGTCCGCGCCGTGCACAAAGAATTTTTCCTCGGGTTCTACCCCATCCCGCACAACTGGATGCTCGTCGGCGTGGCGCAGGGCCTGGGTACTCCCGACCACCCGATGATCCTGTGGGCAACGGCGACCTACGGGGGTGGCGGCGCGGAGAAGATTCCGGACAACTGGCGCGAGGAGATGGAGAAGCAAGGGATCCACGCCTACTACTGCGGCGGAATGCTCCTGCGCATGTACTCGGCGGCCAACCTGGCAGCGCACATGACGCGCGTCGCCGCGAAGACGAACGGCTACTGGCTCTTCACCGTGCACACCCTGTGCATCCCCCCGGAGCAGCAGCGGGGTGATTACTACCTGGCCGCCGGCACGCGCGAGGACTACCTGCGCGAGATCCGGCGCGCGAACGCCGAAATAGACCGCCTCTGCGCCGATCCCGCGTCGTGGAAACCGATCGCCTTCGTTCCCGAGCCGGTGCGCTACCGGCACACGGGCTATGACGTCGAGCGGTTCGTTATACCCCAGCTCGAAGACCGGAGCGCCGCGGCCCGCGGCAAGGAGATGCCGGTCGATCCTCTCCCGCTCATCGGGAGCAACTACCTGATGGCGTCTCTCCGGGAAGGCGAGGAGGCCGCCATCCGCTTCCAGACGAACAAGGCAAAATCCGGCGATATCTGGGGCGTCTCGTATGCGATTCTCGATCCGGAGAAGCGCGTGCTCCGCGAGGGAACCCTGCCTCCGGGCGAGGAGACCACGCTGCGCTTCCGCGCGGGAGTATCCGGACTGCATACGGTGGTGCTCACCGCGGGCTACTATGGGCGGTGCACGGTGGTCAGCACGACCGTGCCGCTGGCGCTGTGGACCGCGAGCCAGTTTGAGATCTCGCGCCCGGGAGGCAGCGTCCGCTTCTACGTGCCCGAGGACGTCGAGGAGTTCTCAATCTCGGCGCGGTGCCACTTCTCCACGAGCGCGGTGAAGCTCACTGTCGTCGATCCGGACGGCGCCGTGGTGAAGGACACCGAGACGGATCCCTTCGTGCGATCTGTGACGTTTTCCGTACCATCGGGCGGGAAGACTGGCCGGCAGTGGACGCTGAAGGTCTCCGACGTGCCCAACAAGAGCTACCGGAGCGCCTTCATTACCTTCGACAAGAAGCTGCCCCCCGCGGTCACACTCTCCGCGGATCACCTCTTCGTGCCCGCCCCGGCGCAAGGGAAGTGATCCGGCCCCGGTTTCAGGGACCCAATCGTCTCGCGTCTCAGCCCGGCATCGCCTGCCGGGCTGAGCGCGCTATCCCGCATTATTCATCAGAATAATGAAAAGAAGTCTCTCTGCCAGGCGTGGCACTGGTTCGTGGGCACTGTCCTCGGGCGCCTGTGGCGGCAACGGTGTGTCACCAGACAAGGGTCTTCTCTTGAAAGTATTCTGGTGAATACTTCGGGCTATCGGGGATACGCCACGGAGCGCATCGCCTGCGGGGGAAGCGAGATGCTCCCGCGCCGGACGATCCCTCCGGGGGCATACGCCTCGTACTCCGCGTCCACCTGGTTCCCGGTGGTGTTCAAGAAGAGCAGGTCACCACGTGTGGCGGCGACATAGACGCCGCGCGGCGCGCCCACGAGGCGCGGCGGGCGCACGAACCGCCGGCTGATCCGGGTCGCGTCAACGAGCACCTGATCCATGAGCGCCGCGAACGCCTCTGCCGATTCGGGCACGTCGCGCACATCCACGACGTAGCCGCCCCCCACGCGCCGGCTGACCGCTCCGGAAGGGAGGCGAGCCTCCTGGCCGCCGTTCTGGAGGAACCACCGCTCATAATCATCGCGCTGGTCCACTGTGCGCAGTGGCGCCCGCCCGAGACGCACCAGAATGCCCCCCTGGTAGACCCACCGGCAGATCCGCTCCAGCATCGCCGCTTCCTCGACATTCCCCTGCCCGAGAATCAGGAGCTGGTACGACTTCAGCGCGTCATCGCGGATCAGGGTGGCATCCACGGCATCGAAATCGGTCGCCTCGCGGAGCGCGGCCATCTCGCCCAGGTAATCGACCTCCCCGATAGCCATCAGGTGAGTGCGGGGCACCCGGTAGGCGACGGTGGTGACCGGGGTGTCGCGCCGAAGGTAGGGAAGGTGCTCGGCCAGCTTCAGGTAGCCCGGCTTGTTCGTCCAGCTCGAGGGATAGCAGAACAGCTCTTCCGCGCCGGACGCCCGGGCGTTGAAGACGCGCGCCGCAATGGAGGCGGCGTCCACCTGGAGTGACGCCGGCTCGATCCCCAGGGGAGCGCCGTAGTAGCGGGCCGCTGTGCTGATCCAGCGCGTCATCGCGAAGTTCCACCGGTAATCGGGGCCCTCGTTGGTGATCCGGATCCCGGCGCCATAGCGCGCGGCGAGGCGTGCCGTTGCAGAGAAGTCGGCGCCTACGCGCGGCAACCCGTGCCCACCGACGCAGATGAGCAGCTTGCCCCGCGTGTGTTTGCGCGCCGTGCGCAGCCAGAACTCCAGATACTCGGTCATGGAGCTGTTGTACCAGTCGAGGAAATCGTGGCGCGCGCGTCCCTCGCGGAGGCTCTGCGGTGCCTGCGGCGTGAGGGCATCAAACGACTCCCACGTGGTTCCCCAGGCCGCGTTCAACGCGGCGATGTTCCGATAGCGCGCCTGAAGGTAGGCACGGAAGCTGGCCTGCGCGTAGCTATCCCCGGCCCACCAACCGGAGTGGCTGTGGTAGTCGCCAAAGGCGTTGGTAGTCCAGTCGTGGCGCGACTCGTGGGGGTACAGGTTCTCGCCAAAGATGCCGCTGATCCCAAGCATCACGCTCTGAATCGAATCGGCGTGCGGCGCGTAGTGTTCGAAGAACGCCTGGAGGAAGCGCTC
>DUUU01000594.1 GCA_012841485.1 Armatimonadota bacterium | reverse complement strand
GCGTGCCGGTTGATCTTCAGGACGCGCTGGTAGGTGGCGATCGCCTCATCGAGCTTTCCCTCGCCCGTCTGCATCATCCCCATGAGGAGCAGCGGGGAGGCATCGACCGGGCTCAGCTCCAAGGCTCGCTCGCATTCGACCAGCATGCGCTTCTGATCGCCCTCGGCGGCGGCCAGAACGGCCAGAAAGAGGTGCCCGAGGCCCAGCGATGGGTCGAGCGCCAGCGCGGCGTTGATCTCAGGGGCGCCATCGCCGCCGTTGGCCACACCCAGCCAAAGGTGTGACTGGGGATCGTCCGGAAGGATTTCAAGCGCCTTGCGCGCAGCGTTCACGGCCACGCTGATGCGTTTGACGAGCGCGCCAGCGAGCGCCAGCGCGCGGTGCGAGTCCGGCAGCTCCGGGCGCAGCTTCACCGCGGTTTCCGCGGAGGAGAGCGCGAGTGCCATCAGGCGCTGGTCACGCAGGCCAACGAGCCACTGCTGCATGCTTCCCAGGGCGGCCGCCTCGGCGAGGGCGGCATGAGCCAGGGCAAACTCGGGATCGACGGGTGGCCGGCTGGGGCCATCGCCAACCACCACCCGGCGCAGCGCCTTGATGGCGCGGTCGTAGGCCTCCACGGAAGCGATGGGGAGGTGCTGACGCGCTTCGCAATAGAGCTGAAAAGCCTCGGGCGACACGGTCGAGCGCGCCACCAGGTCGATGCGCGCCTGCTCCTGTGGTGTCGGCTTCAGGGCCAACGCCTCTAGGCCGGCCTTGATAAACCCGGCCTGGATGCTGAAGAGATCCGTTTCGAGAGTGCGCGTGCCCTGCTGGGTGAACGGAGAGGGCACCTTGCCCCGCCCGCTCTCCGGGAGCACAGGCGTGCACGTGATCTTCAGTTCCGTGCCATTCGCCTTGGCTTCCACGAGCACCGCAAGGTCGGCCTGGACGCGCCGGGCCGCCAGCCCTGCGGCAAGGGGCGTGGTCCCGCCGGCACCCCCGGCCGCCAGCGCGGCATGGTAGACGGCGCTCGAGTTGGAGACGATGACGCCCCGGATCTGGCCCAGCGACCGCGCGAAGAGGTCGGCCACACCGGCAGAGAGACGGTCGGGAAGCAGGACGCCGCCCGCTGCGGCGGGGATGGCAGGCACGACGGCGATGCGTATCGGCGGCTTCTCCGCCGCATGGACACGCGGCATTGCCAACGAGGCAAAGAGGAATAGCATCAGCAAAAGAGAGAGCATTCGGGACATCGCTGCACATGCCTTTCCGGTGTACCCGGATTATACACCAGGTGTCGGAGAGGGGTCAACTTGCTCTTGGGGGCTGTAGGCGCTCCGCGTTAGCAAGTGCCCCATCGGGGCCGGGCTTGGATAGCGGTGAGGGGGCAGGAAGGGAGGACGGCGATCCCTGGTCACCTCCCTGCGTTCCGGGATCCCCCGAGGGTCTCCACCGGAGAGTGGGTGGAGCGAGGAGCAAAACGTTCCGCGTACTCCCCGGTCGAGTGCTTCGCGTGGAGCGCGCGCCACTCAACGGCTCGACCGCGTGCTATGGCACCGCCATGCGGGCCGGGCCAGGGTGCCAGTCACTGGTACGTGAAGAGGCGATCCCGCCCCAAGGCGGCCAGCATTCGGTGGACCTGATCGGGGCAATGAACCAGCGCCACGCGCCCGCCCAGACGGTGGGCCACTCGCGCCGCGTGGACGAGGGCATCTACCCCCGGCCGATCCACATACGAAACCCCATCCAGGTCGATCAGGAGAGTGCCGGGACTATCTCTCAACATTGGCTTGAGCTGCGAGCGCACCTGCGCTGCCGTCTCCGAGTCGAGTGTCCCGGCGAGCGTAACTCTCACGGCCTCGGTTTCTCGCGAAACCTGAATCGTCAACCCCGCATCGAGAACTCCCGCCACGATCTGGCTCCTATTCATACGGCTCTATCCGAACTAGGACAGCCATCGGAGCTGTCCACGCTGCCGGTCGCCGCACGAACCGGGCAGCCCTGATTCAGGATGCTCCGGGTATGCGTTAGGTTCCATAGCCTGGTGACAAGCGCCTGCGAACGAGGGTCGCAGGTGCGAGAAGGGGTGGGGCCAATGCGCACGGAACTGAGAGGGGGTCAGACAGACGGTACCGACGTGAGTGGAAACCGCGAGCGCGGGTAGGCCGAGCATCCTCCTGGCCCATCCCCAACGCTGAGACGCCCCTGGGTGCGACGGACAGCCTCTCGCTCCGATGCTCATCCCGGATCGGATGGCAGCGAATGGGGCTCGTTTCGGTTTGCCTTCACCGGGAGGGTGGCCTCAGAGACCGCGGCTGCCTCTTGGCCGGGCCGGAAGACGCCGCTGTGCATGTGGAGAGAGGAGCGCGTGATGCGGCGAATGGCAGCCTCAGTTGAAGAGTCTCCACCGCTGTGCCGAAGGGATCGGAAAACGATCCGCTGGGCCTGCCGCGCGGCCTGACCGTGCCCAACGCACGATCGGCTGAGCGGCAACGGAGAAGGAGCAGCCAATGGCGACCCCTGAGATTGTGGAACACCGTGGCCTGACGGTGGTGGGCGTGGAATTCCCGGATGCGAGCGAGAAGCCGCATCTCACTCCCTACGTGTGGGCGACGCTTGCCGCTCGGATAGGCGACATCCCGAACCTGGTCGATCCTCATCTCCTCTACGGAATCTGGTATCGGAAACCCGATGCGGTGAGGCCGTCGTACCTCGTAGGCGTTGAGGTGTCGCACGTCGCCACCCTCCCCCGGGGCGTGGCACCCCGCGTCATCATCGCCGGGAGTTTCGTCCGCGCCATACACCGGGGGGATGTGGCGCGGATTGGCGAGACTTACGCCGCGATCAAGCATTGGATGCGCTGGAAGGACGTGGAGCCCCGCGAGACCGCCACTTTCGAAGTCTACAATACCCGACAACGCATCACTGATGAGTACGAGGTCGCGATCCATGAACCGGTGACGTAGGCATCGACTGGTTGAGGCGTGCTGGCGAGAGTCGCTCTCCTGCCGCCGAGATCGCCTGCTCGGACGATGCCGGCGAGATTCGGGAAGCGGCACGAGATTCCCCGGATCGGAAAGCGCACCAGCAGGCAGATGCCTGGTGGCCGAAAGAGACCGTGAAAAAGGCACAATGAAGCGTTCTGGCAAGTTTCGCGATAGGCTATGCCTTTGGTTTGGCGGCGTGATCGCCACGGCGACTATCCTCGGGATTGGGTTGAGCTATCTGGCCAGCATGCCGTTGCTGATGAAGGAGTTCGGCGGGCAACTCAAATCCGTGGCCGCAGGGGCGGCCGCGGAGATCGACGGCGATCTCTTCGACACGCTCAAAGGCAAGGGGCAGCACGCCTCGGCGGCATACCACGAGATCAAGGCGCTTCTGCACCGGCATGTGCAAGCCAACCCGCACGTTCAGGTGAAGTTCGCCTACACGATGGCGCCAACCGACGACCCTCATGTGTGGCAGTATATGGTGGATGCCATGGGTGAGTCGTCGCCGGAGTTCTCGCCTCGTGGCAGCACCGAGAGCTTCGTGACTGACGATGTCGTGCTCGACGCCGCCCGGCTCGGGATTCCCGTGGCAGATGAGGAGATCCGCACCTACCCACAGTGGGGCCCGCTGCTGGCGGCGGCAGCGCCGATCCGCAACAGCGCCGGGGAGGTGGTGGGAGTCGTTGGGATTGATGCGCCCCCCTCGTCGGTGGTCGCGTTGCGCCGAACCCTTCGGTTCACCGCCATCATCTGCCTGGCGCTGGCGGCCGGCGTAGCCCTAGCTGCGTCAGCCCTGGTGGCCTGGCAGGTGACGAAGCCACTCGATGCGCTCATCACCGCCACCCATGCAGTCGGCGCGGGAAACCTGCGATATCGCGTGGAGGTGACCAGCCGCGATGAGCTGGGCCAGCTGGCAGAGGCGTTCAACGCGATGACCGAGGGCCTGCGCCAGCGCGAGCTGTACAAGCAGCAGTTCGGGCGGTATGTGAGCCGCCAGATCGCCGAGAAGGTACTCTCGGATCCAGACACCATTTTCTGGCAAGGAGAGCGCCGTCGGGCGACGATCCTCTTCTCGGATATCCGAGGCTTCACCACGATGTCATCTCGGCTGGATCCGGAGGTCGTGGTCGCGCGCCTCAATGAGTACCTGGGTGAGATGATCGACATTATCTTCGAGCATGATGGCACCCTCGACAAGTTCATCGGCGATGCCGTGATGGCCGTCTTCGGGGCCCCGGTCAGCCTCGGGAACGACGAGGAGCGGGCGGTGCGGGCGGCCGTGGCCATGCAGGAGGCGGCCAGCCGGCTGCGCGGGCGATGGGAGGCGTCTGGCGCCCAGGGGTTTCGCATTGGAATCGGCATCAACACCGGCGAGGTCATCGTTGGGAATATGGGCTCGGAGCGCCGCCTGGAGTACACCGCCATCGGCGATCCGGTGAACGTGGCGTCGCGTCTCGAGGCGCTCACCAAGGAGTATGCGACTAGCATCTTGATCAGCGAGGCGACCTACCAGGCAGTGGCGCACATCGCGGAGTGCTGTCTCGTGGACTGCACCACGGTGCGAGGGCGAGAGGCGCCCATCCGGATCTACGAGGTGCTCCGTATCCGGGATGGGGCGGCTACCTGATCCGGTGCGGCGGGAGGGCCCTCGGGGAGTCGGCAAGGAGATAGAAGCGATGCTCTC
>DUUU01000593.1 GCA_012841485.1 Armatimonadota bacterium | reverse complement strand
GGGTTGAGGTAGCCCCACACCAGGCGCCCGCGAACCGGCTCCTGCTTCGCCCAGGAGGCATGGGCCAGGCCCTCCTTGCCAGGCACCGGGAGGGTGCGCTCCACGTTGATCCGAAGCGGCGCCAGACCCTTCGCGCCGCCCCGCCCCAGCCACGAGAGCGGAAGGCGGAGGATGAAGGACCAGCGCCCGCCCTCAGCGCGCGAGACCACCTGGAACGGCGGGGCATCACGCGGGATGTACCCATCATCCTCGGTGTAGCGCGCCGAGCCATCCGGATTTACCACGAACTGCCGGCGGGGCTCCGTGCGGAACCGCTCGAGGGTCACCTGCACCGCGTTGCCAGCAAAGTCGCCCAGATCCCCCGCCTCGCAGCACACGCCGAGGTAGAGCGAGCGCGCGTCATGGCAGACCTTCCACGTCGTGACCCGGCCCCGACGATCCTCTTCCGCGACCGGCACGTGGTCATGCGGATCGTAGCCGCAGCGCTTCCAACGCTCGACGTTGTACACTTGGCGCAGCCAGTGGTTGCACTCAGCGGCGGGAAGCTCGTCCCATAGGCCGCCGAAGGGCAGCCCATCCATCGCCGGCGCGCGCGCCACGCGGGGGCAGGAGAGCCACACACCCGCGGGCCACTCGCCGGTGTACTCCGGAAAGAGGGGCTCGGGATCGTGAACGCGCGCCTCGACCTCGGGGAACTCCTCGTCCAGGAGGCGCTGGAGCTGGCGCTTTCGCCAGCGAAGGATCGCCGGCGTGTACTTATAGCCCTCCGCCTCGGAGTGGAAACCCAGGCGAGAATCCGCCTCGGCAAGGGGGATCAGCTCCTCGTCAACCGCGATCTCCTCCAGGACGATCTCGCGCATCCGGGAGAGGATCTCCAGGCGCGTCTCGGGCGCGGTGGCCTCCGCGAGTTCCTCGCGCAAGGCGTAGAAGCGAAGGATGTTGTAACCACTTCGGAACTGCAGCCCCAACGCGGTGGCGATCCCGATATCGCCCAGGCGCTCGGGATTGTCTGCGAAATGGGGGCGCAGCTTCTTCAGGATGCGCACGCCCCGCTCCCAACGCTCGGCCATGCGCCGGCAGAGAGTGACCATCTCCTTGAGCGTGAAGCGGTTGGCCACGCATTCGGCAATGTGGTCGCCACTCGGCGGGTAGCCGATCTGCCAGGTGGGGGCGAGGGGCCGGCGCCGCGGGATCAGGTAGAGCGGCCACGCGGGCCCGTCGTGCATCGGGCCATAGTAGCCGAAGATATGCGCCGTGGGGTATTGCGAGTAGCCGTCGCAGAACCACCGCCACGCTCGCGCCACCTCCGGGGCATGGCGGCCCCAGTCGCGCCGGGCGAGCGCCAGGAGGAACTCATCCTCATCCTCAGGGCAGGGGTCGAACGAGAGCTCGCCTGCCGCGCGGGTCATCAGCGAGGGATAGGAGCCGAAGTACCAGGAGTGCATCGCGGCGCTTACGCCAAGGCGGCGCATCGCCTGATACTTCCGATGGAGCAAGCCCGGCGCCGGCACAACCTGCGCCGTGGCCGTCTCGTGCGAACACCCGACCTGCAGCTTGGCAGAGACGCGCGCGCCACTCTCCACGGCGGCCTGCGCACACCGCTCGAAGAGCTCGCTCGGGCCGGCGTAGGAGAGCCAGTAGTCCCATGCCGGCCACCACTTACCGAGCTGCCGGTTGAACCCTCCGGTCTCGAAGTTGTGCTGGAGGATCACGCCCTTCGGGAGGTGGCGCGCGGCCTCCACGGTGGCCTCCGGGCCCCAGGCAATGAACTGCCCGTAGGGCCAGGCGATCAGCTCCGCGTCTGGATCCACCGAGTGCATGCCGCGCGCCAGGCCCGCGAGTGTCTCCGAGAGCACCTCCCAGGGCTTGCGCTGCGAGCACCGGGGGCAGGTGTTGGCGGTCGGCCAGCGCCCACCCTCCGGAATAGAGGAAGAATAGCAGTGGGTAAGCCGCTCGCCCACAGGGATCACGATCAACCCGCCCAGGCCTGGCACCTCGGAGAAGAGGGTGCGCGTCACCTCCTCCAGATAGGCCTGGCCCTTCTCGGTGCTGGTGCAGAACGCACCCCGGTGCCCGCGCAGATCCGGGTGGGCCGCCGCCGCCGCGGCGACCTCGGGATAGGGCGACGAGAATGCCGCCGGCTCGATGCAGAAGGGATAGATCCGGATGCCGTAAGCCGCGCACTTCTCCACCGTGCGGCGCAACTTCGCCAGGCGCGGAGCCGCATCTTGCCCATACTCCGGGATGATCCGCGAGGGCACCGTTCGGAAGAAGTGCATCGTAAACCAGAGCGCATTCACCCCCTCGTGCGCCAGCCGGTTCAGATACTCCTCCGGATAGTAATCCACGTCGTCGGCAAGCTCGTCTTTCGACTTGGGAGGACGGTTGACGGGTCCGTAGAAGCAGCGCGAGATTCGCGTGCGGATGACCGGCTTCCGGGTGAACTCGCCCAGGGGGAGGAAGGGCCCCTCGCGGCGGAGCATCTCATCCTCAAGCCAGACCAGCCCGCGCCGGATCCCCTCGGTATCGCCCGCCCCCAGGAAGCAGCCGTCGCGGCCCACGCGCACCACGAACGCTTCCCGGCACGGCACGGGGCAGCGGTACACGGTGAGGGAGTAGGGCCCATCCTCGCGGATTCCGCCCAGCTGCAAGAAGCGGCGAAAATCGGCGAAAGCCGTCGCGAGCAATCCGCCCGGATCCGGAAAGCGGAGATCCAGGTGGACGCCATCCCGAAACTGCGCCTCATCCGGCTGGGGCTCGCGCCGGCTCCATGCCACCGGCTGGTGGTAGGGAGTGGTGCGCAACTCATCGACAAAGGCCCACGCGGTCTCCGGCGGCTGCGGGGGAACGGGGTCAAGTTCAAACGGCATGGGTCGGCTCTCCTCACGCGGCCAGCCTCTGCCCTCTGGCCGCAACACCTCGGCCATCCAAACGGCAGGGGGCGCCCGGTCGCGGCTTGCAGGATACCGCGATCTCTGTTATAATGTTCCGCAGAACAGTCGCGATTCCCCTCATTGGTCCGGCGCGAGTCCCATTCTGTGCCTCTCGCTTACCCCGCGGCGCCTGTTCCTTCAATTGCGTTGCGCGTGTCGGTGGGCGGGGACTGCACACGCCGGTACAAGAGGTGATATGCTTCAGTTCGATGGGTTCGGGTTCTCCCCGAGCCTGATGAAAGCTCTGGCGGAAGCGGGCTACAAGACGCCCACTCCGATCCAGGCGCAGGCGATTCCCCTGGCACTTCAGGGGGATGACATTCTCGGATGTGCCCAGACGGGCACGGGCAAGACAGCCGCGTTCGCACTCCCTATCCTTCACCGTTTCTCCAAGACAGACAGAAAGCCACGCGCGCTGATCCTGGCGCCAACGCGCGAGTTGGCTTCCCAGATCGAGGCCAGCTTCGCGGCCTACGGGAAGCACCTGCCCACGCGGGTGTGCGCGCTCTATGGAGGCGTGCCGCTCAAGGGACAGATCGCTCGCCTGCGCAAAGGCGTCGATGTCATTGTCGCCACTCCGGGCCGCCTCATGGACCACATGGAGCGGCGCACCGTCGGTCTCTCCGGCATCGAGGTGTTGGTGCTGGATGAGGCCGACCGCATGCTCGATATGGGGTTTGAGCCCCAGGTGCGCGCCATTGCCGGCGCCCTGCCCGCCAATCGGCAGACCATGCTCTTCTCCGCGACCGTGCCGCCGGCCATCGAAGCTCTGGCGCGCCGCTATCTGCGCGCGCCCAAGCATGTCGAGGTGGAACGCAGCGGCACCACCGTCGAGACCGTCGATCAGCGCGTGCATATGGTCGCGCCAGAGCAGAAGACGGCGCTGCTGGCGCGCGTTCTCCAGGACGAGAAGCCGACAAGCACGCTCATCTTCACGCGCACCAAGCGGGGCGCCGACCGACTCACTCAAACCCTCCGTTCGCAGGGCTTCAAGGCCGAGGCGATGCATGGCGACCTGGCGCAGAACCGACGCGAGCGAATCATCCGTTCGTTCCGCTCCCGGCACATCCGCGTGCTGGTGGCGACGGACGTGGCCGCGCGCGGGCTCGATATCCCGCACATCAGCCATGTGATCAACTACGACGTGCCGGAGGATGCCGAAGCGTACGTGCATCGCATCGGGCGCACCGCTCGCGCGCAGCGCACCGGAGTCGCGATCACCCTGGCCAGCGCCAAGGACAAGGCTGCACTGGCCGGCATCGAGCGCCTTGTCGGCCAGAGCCTCCCGCGGCACACCCTCGCGGGCTTCGATTACCAGCACGACACCTCGCACATCACCAGCCAGGCGCGCAGCAGCCGCGGAGGCGGTCGCAACGCCAGCCGCGCCGATGCGGTGCTTGCCTTCCTGGAGCGCCGCTACGGCAGCGCGGCGCGCGCGTCGGCATAAGCGAGAGCGCCTGACTACGGCTGCTTCTGGTAGACCCGGAAGAAGGCCAGGCAGGTCTCAATCACCACATCGGTCTGGAAGACGGTGCCGTGGGTGCCACGATAGCCAGCGGGCACTTCGCAGACGAAGCCGAGGCGGTCGCGGGTTGCCAGCGTGGTCAGCGTGGGCCGGGGGGGGCTCCACTGCACCGCCTCAATCTCGTACTGCTGCACGCCGGGGCGGCTTGCCTCGTGAAGCACGTAGCGGTCTCGGAACGCCTGGTTGAACTCCTCCGCCACCTGGTATGCCAGCTCCTCGTTCTCCGGGCGCGCGTACCGGGGGAGCAGGATCAGCCGGTTGTTGCCCCGGCCCCCCGCATTGCCGTGGAAATCGAGCACCGCGTGGGGCTTCAGCTCCTCGCAGATCCGGCGGATGGTGCGCGTCTCCGGCTCGGAGCACGACGCCGTCCCTTTCCAGTCGTAGTCACCCGGGCCGTACACCCCGTCCTTGTTGCTATCCCGCCCCTGGTAGGTCTCCCAGTGGTCGATGGCGTTGCGGTTCAGGTCCACCTTATTCGCGTTTTGGCGGGTGAAGAGGTCATACCCGGTGGGGTTGATGATCGGCACGATCTTCAGCGAGTAGCGGCTGGTATCGAAGAGGCCCTTCCCCTCGGGCGAGGCGAGCAGCCGGGCGAGCTCCAGGAGGCCATACGCGGGCTCCCATTCGCTCCCGTGCGCGACGCCATATACGAGGAAGGCGGGCCGGCTCGGGTCGCCCAGGTTGAGCGAATAGAGCCGGTAATCGCCATACGCCGGGCCCTCTTCCTTGAAGCGGAGCGCCGGATTCTCGGCGGCGAGGACGCGCATGGCGGCGACAAACCCCTC
>DUUU01000592.1 GCA_012841485.1 Armatimonadota bacterium | reverse complement strand
TTTCTGCGTATGCGCGCGAATCCGCTCCACCAGGCCGGGCAGATCCTCCGGGATCGCCTCGCGCGTGCCGGTGACTCCTGTGCGCGAGACGCAGTAGATGAAGCCGCTCGCCTTCTCCGCGACGCGCTGGATGCGCTTGCCCGTGCTCGTTGGCGCGAGCAGGAAGATGGTATCCAGCCCCTGACGTCGGGCGCGCGCCAGCCACTCGTCCGCCTCCTCGGGGGGCAGGTCCGAGGGGATGATGCCATCAACGCCGACCGCCACGGCATCGGCGGCGAAGCGAGCCAGGCCATACCGCAGGATCGGGTTGTAGTAGCTCATCAGGACTAGCGGCACCTGCGTTTTGCGCCGCACCCGTGCCACGCACTCCAGCACGCCCGCGAGCGTCGTGCCGCCGTGCAGGGCGCGCAACGAGGACGCCTGGATGCTGGGGCCATCCGCGACAGGATCGGAGAAGGGAACCCCCAGCTCAATTAGATCCGCGCCGCTCTCCGCCACCTGGAGCACCAGCTCCTCGGTCGCGGAGAGACTCGGATCGCCCGCGGTGAGGAAGCAGATGAGCGCGCCCTCTCGCTTCGGTAGCTCTTGAAACTTCTCTTCGATGCGCGTCATGCCTCCACCTTGCCTTTCCCGTGCTTCTCTGCCAGGATGCGGGCAACCTGCTCTACGTCCTTATCGCCGCGCCCAGAGAGGTTGACCAGGAGCACCGTGTCCTTTCCCATCCGCGGGGCGATCTTGAGCGCGTGCGCCACGGCGTGCGCGCTCTCCAGAGCGGGGATGATCCCTTCCAGCTCGGAGAGAAGCTGGAACGCTGCCAGCGCCTCCAAGTCGCTGACGGCCACGTACTCGGCCTTCCCGAGTTCCTTGAAGTAGGCGTGTTCGGGGCCCACGCCGGGATAGTCCAGGCCCGCGGAGATGGAGTGCGTGCCCAGCACCTGGCCATCCTCATCCTGAAGGAGGTAGGTATGGGTTCCGTGGAGCACGCCCGGCGAGCCGGCTACCAGCGTCGCGGAGTGGGCCCCGGTGTTCAGCCCGCGCCCGGCGGCCTCCACGCCGATCAGCCGGGTGCCAGTGTCGATGAACGGGAAGAAGATCCCGATCGAGTTGCTGCCGCCACCGACGCAGGCGATGATCGCATCCGGCAGGCGGCCCTCATACTCCAGGATCTGGGCCTTCGCCTCGCGTCCGATCACCGATTGCAGGTCGCGCACGAGCATCGGGTAGGGGTGCGGGCCAATCGCCGAGCCGATGACGTAGTGCGTCGTGCGCACGTTGGTGACCCAATCGCGGAGCGCCTCGTTCACCGCGTCTTTGAGCGTCTTCGTTCCGCTGCTCACGGGCACCACCTCGGCGCCCAGGAGGCGCATCCGGAAGACGTTCAGCGCCTGGCGCGCGACGTCTTCCTCGCCCATGTAGACCGCGCACTCCAGTCCGAAGAGGGCGCACGCCGTCGCCGTGGCCACGCCGTGCTGGCCGGCCCCGGTCTCGGCGATCACCCGCTTCTTTCCCAGGCGGCGGGCCAGCAGAACCTGCCCCAGGGCGTTGTTGAGCTTGTGCGAGCCGGTATGGCAGAGATCCTCGCGTTTCAGGTAGACCTTCGCTCCCCCACAGTGCTCGGTGAGCCGGGCCGCGTAGGTGAGCCGTGTCGGCCGGCCGATGTACTCGCGCACGTAGTACTCCAGCTCGCGCTGGAACTCGGGATCGCGCCCGGCCGACTCCCACGCCTGGGAGAGCTCTTCGAGCGCCGGAATGAGTGTCTCTGGCACGTATCTTCCGCCGAACGGCCCGAAATGCCCGAGTTCGTCGGGCACGGGGTGATGGATAGCCGCCACAATGACCTTCCTTTCATCTCTCTATGAGGCCACGCCAAGAGGGCGCTGCCCCAACTATGCACGGGGGTTTACGCCCGCGCGACGTCTGCGCGCGTCAATACTACTATCGATACCGGGTGTCTGCCTCGCGGATCTGCGCGATGAGAGCGCGGAGGCGCTCGGGATCCTTCACGCCGGGCGCGGCCTCGATGCCCGAGGAGAGGTCCACGGCATAGGGGCGCACCTGGCGCACGGCTTCCGCGACATTCCCGGGGTGGAGGCCGCCCGCGAGGAACACCGGCCGCCCGAAAGCGCTGGCCTGTGCTGCCAGCGTCCAGTCAAACACTCTGCCTGTGCCTCCTGCGGCGCCCGCCATGTAAGTATCCAGCAGGATGGCCTCACAACAGTCGTGGTGGCGATGGATCTCCGCCAGCGTCTCCTCCCCTCGGACGCGGAACGCTCGCACGATCCATGCAGTGGTCTGGGCGCGCAGGTCGCGCGCGTCCTCCGGTGACTCGTCGCCGTGGAGTTGGATGGCGCGCAGGCCCGCGGCGCGCGCGACCTCGGCCACCTCGGCGGCGGGGGAGTTTACGAAGACGCCCACGGGCGTCACCAGCGGCGGGAGGACCGAGATGATCTGACGCGCCTTTTCGGGCGTGACGCGCCTGGGGCTCGGCGCGAAGACGAACCCGAGGGCATCGGCGCCGGCAGCGACCGCGGCCAGGGCATCCTCCACCCGGGTAATGCCACACACCTTGACCCTGGTTCTCATCGCGTCACCCCAACGAGCTCGCGCACCTGCGGCGTGATCTGCGGCGAGCGCATCAGCGACTCGCCGACGAGAACAGCACGCGCGCCAGCAGCCCCGACGCGCGCCACATCAGTGCGTGTGGAGATCCCGCTCTCACTCACCAGGATGCGGCCTGCGGGCACCAGCCCGGCCAGCGCCTCCGTCGTCGCCAGCGTGGTCTGAAAGGTGCGCAGGTCGCGGTTGTTGATGCCGATGATGCGGGCATCGGTGGCACTGACGCGCTCCATCTCCGCACGGTTGTGTACCTCCACGAGTGTGTGCAGCCCGAGCTCGCCCGCCAGATCCAGGAGCCGGCGCATCTCGTCGCCGGAGAGGGCCGCGGCGATGAGGAGGGCCGCGTCGGCCCCGGCGGCGCGCGCCTCATAGAGCTGGTAGGCGTCGATGATGAAATCCTTGCGAAGCACCGGGAGTGGCGTGATCTGCCGGACGAGCGAGATGTAGGCGAGTTCGCCCTGGAAGTAGCGCCGGTCGGTAAGCACCGAGAGGGCGGCCGCGCCACCCTCCGTATAGGCGGCGGCGATTGCCGCCGGGTCGAAATCGGCCCGGATCACGCCTTTGCTTGGCGAGGCGCGCTTCACCTCGGCGATTAGGTTCACCTGACCGGGCCGGCTCACCGCACCGGTGAAATCACGGCATGGGGGCAGGCTATCGAGGCGCGCGCGCAGCTCCGCGAGGGGGGTCTCCTGTTTCGACCGCGCCACCTCTTCCCGCTTGCAGGCGAGTATCTCATTGAGAAACATAGGTTCTCCTCCCACCCGACCGGCGCTCGGGTGTCTCGTTGCCCTACAGATGGCTCATCCGTCGCAGAGCTTCCAGCTTCGCGCGCGCCGCGCCCGAGTCAATCGACTCCTGAGCGAGAGCAACGCCTGCCTCCAGATCGACCGCCCTGCCGCCCGCGACCAATGCCACAGCCGCGTTCAGCACGACGATATCGCGGCGAGCGCCCGGCTCGCCCTCCAGAACGCGCAGCAGGATCTCCGCGTTGCCCCTGGCGTTCTTGCCGCTCAGCTCCCCGGGCTGGGGCGGCCGGAATCCCAGCGACGCGGGATCAAGCCGGTAGCTATGCACGTCGCCGTTCCGAACCTCGGAGACCAGCGTCTCGCCCATCGTGCTGATCTCATCCAGACCACCATGCCCATGCACTACGAAGGCGCGGCGAAGGCCAAGGTTGGCAAGCACGCGGGCGAGGATCTCCGTGAGCGCGGGATGGAAGACGCCGAGAAGCTGGGCCGGAGCGCCGGCGGGGTTTGTCAGAGGGCCCAGGATGTTGAAGATCGTGCGGACGCCGATCTCGCGGCGGACCGAGGCGACGTTCTTCATCGCGGGGTGAAACGACTGAGCGAAGAGAAAGCCCACGCCGATCTCATCGATCATCTCAGCGACGCGCGCGGGCGTCATCTTCAGGTTGATCCCCAGCGCCTCCAGGACGTCGGCGCTCCCGCAAGGTGAGGAGACCGACCGGTTTCCGTGCTTCGCCACCCCGAGTCCGGCGCCCGCGACCACGAACGCCGCCGTGGTGGAGATGTTAAACGTGCCGGTGCCATCGCCGCCGGTGCCGCAGGTATCGACCAGGTCCGTGCGCTGCGGGCGCACCTGGATGGCGTGG